>NZ_MVOM01000090.1:0-7796 GCF_002018895.1 Acinetobacter sp. MF4640
AATACTGTTTTGTACCTGCTAAAGTTCCAGCCTTTGCTTTGGTATTCCAATTTGAAAGAGTTTGCATTGAAATGCTAAGTTGTCTGGCTGTTTCCGAGACATTGCCTTGATTGGCTTCAATTAATTTTATGGCTTCAGCTTTAAATTCTGTGGTGTAAGTCTTGTGTTTCTTGCTCATGGTAAACTCCTGATGAGTGTGTTTAGTTTACCAAGTTAAAACCTCCTGTTTTTTCAGCACACATCAAACTTGACTGTAAACCTTGAGTAAAACATAGAATTCTAGTTTGAGGAGGTGCAGGATCACGCGCTTGAACTTCAACATTTTCACGATGCTTATAGCGAAAACACTGCATAGACAAATACAACAAATACGCAACACCTAATCCGCGTAGCAACATCAGAACATAAGCATGAATATGGCCAAGCCACCCCAGTAAAGTAAAAATAAGCGCTAGAATAAAAGCATTCCCAACCACAATACCGAAAACTGTATATCGAGCCCTTCTTTGACCACTGTTTAATGCCGTCATCAGTATCAGGAAAAAATCAGGGCCAGGAGAAAGCAAAGCCACAAAATGCGTCACAGCAATAACAATAAAAAGCTCCATCACTTGTCTCTCTTTAAAAGTGAGACAAGCCTAACGACGGATTAAGATCAACTCTTGGATAAAATTGCGCGATGTTGCTTTTGATAGAGCTTAGGCGTGGTGCCCGTTAAACTTTTAAAAACACGATGAAAATGACTTTGGTCACTAAAGCCCAGCATATAACTCAGTTGCGCTATATCCATGCCTTGTTTTAAAAAGATGCGTGCATCATTAATTTTATAATTCAATTGATAAGCGTGCGGCGTCATGCCTAAAGATGATTTAAATAACCGAATAATGGCATACCAACTCAATTGGACTTCTTGCGACATTTGCTCTAATGATAAAAACACGTCAGCATCCTGAATCATCGATAAAAGCTGCTTAAACTCTTGCTGTGCATAGTGTTGAAGAGCAAGCAATTCTAGTTGAATATATGGAAATAAAAGCTCAGTAAGTGTTGTGATTAAGGTTTGTTCTTTTTCCCAATAAGACAGTGCAGTATCAAATAATTGACTGTTAAGACAACTAAAGTATTGATACATCTTAGGCTGTTTATACAACACAGGTTTGAACTGCGGTATGTCTTGATAAGCATCTTTATATGCAGTTTCTTGTAATAACTGGTTCAACCAACGTGCATCTAAATGCATCATTTGGTAGCTCCAAGCTTGATCTGGAACAGGATTACACGCATGTTCAACATGTGCAGGAACCAATACCAAAGTACCCGCGTCTATTTGTTGCGTTCCACCGAAGTGGCTAGTGAAAATACTGTTGCCTTGATCCACTGCTCCAATTGAAAATGTCGGATGACTATGAGCTTTATAACAAGCACGACTTGCACATGCCCGACGTGTTTCCACATAAGGCATGCGCGGATTACTCCAAAATTCAACTGAAGCGCCTTGCTCTTTCATCACTGACGACACATCAACCGATTATTGTTGTAATGCTTTTTCAATATCTGCCTGAATCGCTTCAGGCTTGGTGGTTGGCGCATATCGATTAATTACTTTGCCATCTTTACCAATCAAGAATTTTGTAAAATTCCACTTAATACCGCTGCCGAGAATCCCTTTGCTGTTATTGGTTAAATAACGGAATATGGCGTGGGCTTCTGGGCCTTTAACATCAACTTTGGAAAACATGGGAAAAGTCACCCCATAGTTTTTCTGACAATACGTTCCTATTTGCTCATTACTTCCCGGATCTTGCCCCCCAAACTGATTACAAGGGAAACCTAACACCTCAAACCCTTGTGCATGATATTGCTCATAAATTTTTTCTAGTCCAGCAAATTGCGGTGTAAAACCACATTTACTGGCCGTATTGACGATGAGCAACACTTCGCCCTCATAGTCAGCAAAGGATTTATTTTTTCCATCTAACAATTCCGCTTCAAACTGATAAATGTTGGTCATGGATAAGTATCCTCATCACTTTTTTCTTGTGTTTCTAGTTCTAATGAAGCCGAGTTTACACAGTAACGTAAACCTGTAGGCTCAGGTCCATCTGTAAAAACATGGCCTAAATGAGCATCACAGTGATGACATACAATTTCGGTACGCACCATGCCATGTGTTGTATCTTGATGCTCTTCTATCACAGTCGTATTGAGTGGCTTATAAAAACTTGGCCAGCCGCAACCACTGTCATATTTATTTTCAGAATTAAATAATGGCGTACCACAGCAACGGCATACATAAGTGCCGGCTTGTTTAGTATTCCAATATTTCCCCGTAAAAGCTGGCTCCGTCCCCTTTTGTCGCGTAATGCGAAATTCGTCAGGTGATAACTCTCTTTGCCATTCTCGGTCTGTTTTATTGAGTTTTCCCATGATTACGTCCCTTTCTATCTTGCTATTTAAAATAGGATAATCCTATATTTACGTGATTCATCTTAAAATTTCTAGTGTTTAGTTCACAATTTACAAAAGACCTATAATTCCAATAAAAGCAAAAAGAAAGCATTTTATAAAAGAGGTAAGCAATTTATTTTCTTTAATGCTTTTTTGTGAGCAAATTTAATGTTAGTCTTATTGACATTCTTGCTCAGGATTAAAAAAATGTCGCAAAAAAAGAGCGTTATTTTTAAACATCTACTGCCTGTGATTAAACAATATCAACAGGTGGGATTTACGCATGAAAAAATTGTTGCTTTACTTAGAGATGAACATGATCTCGATCTAGTGACAACTGAAACATTTAAAAGCTATTTATACCGTTATGCAAAAGTGACCTCCACTCTTTCCGAGAACATCAAAATGCCGAACACTCTCCACACCCCACGCGAAATAAAAAAATCGTCTAAGCTCGAGCATGTTTGCTACGACATCCGTGGACCAGTGTTGCGAGCGGCCAATGAAATGGAAGAAGCAGGTCATAAGATTATCAAACTCAACATTGGTAACCCTGCACCGTTTGGTTTTGAAGCTCCTCAAGAGATTATTAATGATGTGGCTTTAAACCTGCCAAATGCAGTGGGCTATACCGACTCAAAAGGGATTTTCCCTGCGCGTAAAGCCATCTGTCAGTACTATCAACAAAAAGGCATTTTAGATATGCATGTCAATGACGTGTATATCGGAAATGGTGTCTCTGAATTGATTGTGATGGCCATGCAAGGCTTGCTAGATGATGGTGACGAGATGCTCGTACCAATGCCTGACTATCCCCTTTGGACAGCTGCGGTGAACCTTTCAGGTGGTACAGCCATTCATTATAAATGTGATGAAGAAAACTTTTGGTATCCCGACATTGCAGATATGGAGAGTAAAATCACACCACGTACCCGCGGTATCGTGATTATCAATCCAAACAACCCAACAGGTGCAGTTTATCCACGTCATGTGCTTGAGCAAATTGTCGCATTGGCTAAAAAGCATGATTTGATTTTGTTTGCAGATGAAATTTACGACAAAATTGTTTATGACGGTATTGAACATGTTTCTGTCGCAGCGTTAGCCGGTGACCAACTCTGTATCTCTTTCAATGGTTTATCTAAAGCATACCGTATTGCGGGTTACCGTTCAGGCTGGATGGCCATCACAGGCGATAAGTCTCGTGCAGTCGACTATATTGAAGGTTTGGACATGCTGGCTTCTATGCGTTTGTGTGCCAACCACCAAGCGCAGTATGCCATTCAAACTGCTTTAGGCGGCTACCAGTCAATCAATGATTTAATTCGTCCGGGTGGTCGTTTATACGAACAGCGTAATATCGCTTGGCAAATGTTGAATGACATTCCAGGCGTATCGTGTGTTAAACCTGAAGGCGCAATGTATTGCTTCCCGAAATTGGACCCAGAAATCTATCCAGTTCAGGATGATGAAAAACTGATGCTTGATCTACTTCGTGCGGAAAAAGTACTTCTGGTTCAAGGTACAGGCTTTAACTGGCCAACACCAGATCATTTCCGCGTGGTGTTCTTACCTGCTGAAAATGAACTACGTGAAGCCATTACCCGAGTAGGTCGTTTCCTTGCGAAAATGCGTTAATTGACCACTTAAAAAAACCGTACTTTATGTACGGTTTTTTTATTTACAAAACTGTAATACATCACTTTTCAAGTTTGGCATAAGTTTAAATTAAGCAGCCACATTGCTGTGATTCCATGTACATGATGGGGAGTCGCTTATGGGGACAATTGCGGTAACATCTTGGAAATACAACGCTTCCACACGCTATTTAAAAATTTTCTATGCCGATGGTTCAGGCGAGCTGTACCACCCTGTGCCTGAATTTATTTATAACAACTTAGTTCGATGTAATAATAAAACAGCCTTTGTTCATAAATATTTAGAATATGATTTGCACTTTACGCGCCTAAGTATTCATTAATTTTTGAATCTCAAACAATCAGGATTTATCCTGATTGTTTTTCATGATCCCACGTCACCACCAACAAGCCGGCACCAATCGCCAGTCTAGACAGGTTAAACTGCTCGTCCTGCTGAATAAGCGCGATGAAGTCCGTGACTTGATCGGCATGTGATAGAACATTGTCAACCACTAAAACTCCGCGTGAAACACACATCAATCGTTTCAAATCTGGCCAATAGTCGACATAAGCATCACGCTCAGCATCTAGCAATATAAAATCAAAGCTGGCTTGCGACTGCTTCAAATATTCAGCTGCGTCACCCACCCAAAACTCAACACCATTGGATAAATTGAAATCTGCAAGATGACTCGCGGCTTGTCGACTTCTGTCACCATCAATTTCCAAAGTGGTTAATCGAGCATCCACTTGTTGCGCTGCATAAGCCAACCATAAGGTTGAGTAGCCAGTTGATGTTCCTATTTCTAATATCTGCTGAGGCTGTTGAATATAAACCAGTTGCGCCAAAAATTGTGCAGACTCAGGCTCAATATTGCGAAAGCGCGCAATGCGATCTATTTGCGTACTGTCATGTTCTTGAAAGCGTTGATATAAGGCCGATACTTTACTCAAAAATTCTGCATGCATGATCAAATCCCCCTCTACTTTACTTAGCGTTGTTTATACTTCTTGAATCAGTTTAAAGCGCTCAACTTCACGGTCATCTTCTAGCATTACCGTTTCAGTAAACATGGCAAGTGGACGTACCCAAATCGAGTAATCACCATATAAACACTGATAAACCACCAGTTTTTCTTCGGTTTCACTATGCGTCGCTACATGTAAAACTTGATACAGTTGCCCTTTATAATGCTGATAGATACCGCGCTGTAATTGCATCACTTGCTTCCCTATTTTTTAATTGTCTCGATCATACCTAATTTATACGTCTTAAACTGCAAATCACTTGAAAAATCATTTAAATCCCCCATATAGCTTTATGAAATAATTGAAGAAAACATCTTTAAATCTAAAAAACCGATTACCAAAATAAAAACAAACTGTTTTATCTATTTTTAGATTTACTCTATGATTCTTTTATCAAATAATTTTACAGACTGCTTTGGAGAGCTTAACAATGTTAGATCAAAATACTTCAGCTCAATTAAAAACACTTCTTGAACGCCTTGAAGGTCCGATTGAATTGGTTGCGACTTTGAACGGTTCTGAGAAATCAGACAAAATCAAAGAATTGGTTGAAGAGGTTGCAGCACTGTCTCCACTGGTGACTGCACGTTTTGATGGTCAAAACTCACGTGCACCCAGCTTTGGTGTGGCAAAAGCCGGTGAACAACCGCGTGTGTTCTTTGCGGGTTTACCGATGGGACATGAGTTTACCTCTTTGATTTTGGCATTGTTACAAACCTCAGGTTATGCACCCAAAGTATCGGATGAAGTTTTAGCTTCAATCAAAGCTTTGGGCATCCTGTCTGACTTTGACGTCTTTGTGTCTTTAAGCTGTCATAACTGTCCAGACGTGGTGCAAGCGTTGAACCTGATTGCTATTTACAACCCAGGCACGACAGCAACTATGATTGATGGTGCATTCTTCCAAGATGAAGTTGAAGAACGCAAAATCATGGCTGTACCGATGGTGTTCCAAGACAATAACCATATCGGTCAAGGCCGTATGACCTTGGAAGAAATTATTGCCAAACTGGATACCAATTCAGCAGTCAAAGAAGCTGAAAAACTCAATGCCAAAGATGCTTTTGATGTTTTAGTGATTGGTGGTGGCCCTGCGGGAAATACCTCTGCCATCTACGCAGCACGTAAAGGTATTAAAACAGGGATCGTGGCTGAACGGATGGGTGGTCAAGTCATGGATACCATGGACATTGAAAACTATACCTCGATTCAAAAGACTCAAGGGCCGAAGTTTGCTGCTGAAATGGAAGCACATGTCCGTGAGTATGGTGTGGACATCATGAACTTACAACGTGTTTCTAACATCAAAGGTGCGGATGAGACAGCAAATGGCTTGGTTGAAGTCACTTTAGAAAATGGTGCGAAGCTTGAATCTAAAACGGTCATCCTTTCAACAGGTGCACGTTGGAGAGAAATGAATGTGCCGGGCGAAGCAGAATACCGTACCCGCGGTGTTGCCTACTGCCCACACTGTGATGGTCCACTGTTTAAAGGCAAACGTGTAGCAGTAATTGGCGGGGGGAACTCAGGTGTCGAAGCTGCGATTGATCTTGCTGGGATTGTAGAACATGTGACTTTGGTTGAGTTTGATACCAAACTACGTGCCGACCAAGTGTTGCAAGACAAATTGCATAGCTTGCCTAACACTACGGTGATCCTGAATGCACTCTCAACTGAAGTTGTGGGTGATGGTCAGCAAGTGACAGCATTGAAATATAAAGACCGTGCAACTGATGTAGAACATACGGTTGAGCTTGCAGGAATCTTTGTGCAAATTGGTTTATTACCAAACACTGATTTCTTAAAAGAGACTGCTGTTGAGCTTTCAAACCGTGGTGAGATTGTGATTAACGATCGCAACGAAACCAATGTCAAAGGTGTATTTGCCGCAGGTGACTGTACGACTGTGCCATACAAGCAAATCATCATTGCCACAGGTGAAGGCGCGAAAGCATCTCTGTCTGCTTTTGATTACATTATTCGTTCTGGCGTGTAATCCTCTCAGACGCTTCCCTGCTATAGGCTTATAGGCAACTCAGCTTATAAGCCTTTTTATCACGCTGTTTTTTATAAAAAATTACATTTTTTTAACAATAATGCAGTCTGCTTTACATTCAAAGTAGATTATATTTTGCCCAACCCCTACTTTTGGGTATAAAACGAAAAGGATATGAAAATGAATAAATTACTTATTGCTTTAGGTCTTGCTGCTGCTGTTGTTTTAGTGGGTTGTTCAAAAGAAAAAGCACCTGAAACAGGTGCAACGACAGGTGAACACCTTGAAAATGCTGCTGAACAAGCAGGTCATGACATTAACAAAGCTGCAAGTGAAGCCGTATCTGACACTCAAAAAGCGGCAGATGAAGCATCTGCAAAAATCGGTGCTGCCGCTGATGAAGCTGCTGCGAAAACTGAAGCTGCTGCTGAAGATGTTAAAAATGCCTCTAAAGAAGCAACAGCTCATGTTGCTGGTGCAGTAGAACAAGGCGCTGCTGATGTGAAAGAAAAAGCACAATAATATTTCTAAGCTTAAAAAAGCCTCCCACTCGGAGTAATGCCAGTCAGTTAAGAAATTGACTGGCATTTTCTTGGGTACTTTTGAGGCTTTATTTTGACGACTCTAGGGCATTGCCTTGATCTTCTTTCAGGCAAAACAAACATTTTAGACTGTTCCAGCAA
>NZ_MVOM01000091.1:0-7698 GCF_002018895.1 Acinetobacter sp. MF4640
TTGCTGGAACAGTCTAAAATGTTTGTTTTGCCTGAAAGAAGATCAAGGCAATGCCCTAGAGTCGTCAAAATAAAGCCTCAAAAGTACCCAAGAAAATGCCAGTCAATTTCTTAACTGACTGGCATTACATCATCGATGGGCTTTTTTTGATATTAGGCAACATTAACCTGTATGGTCTAAGCGTGTACCTAGGGTTTCGAGATGAAGATTAAATTGATTACTTTTACGGTCAGCAAAATAGTGACGTAAGGTATGTTCGACACTTGGGAAAGCCAGTTCTGACCAAGGAATTTCATCTTCTTCAAATAAACGACATTCAATGCTTTCTTCGCCAGCACCAAATTTTCCATCCACTAAGTTCGCTTTAAAGAGCACATAAATTTGACCAATACGCGGAATATTGTACATGCAATATAGCTGTTCAATTTCAACTTCCGCTTCAGCTTCTTCACGGGTTTCTCGTGCAGCACCTTGTTCCATGGTTTCAAACAATTCCATGTAACCTGCTGGTAAAGTCCATAGCCCATAACGCGGTTCAATAGCGCGGCGGCATAACAATACTTTATTTTCCCAAAGTGCGAGTGCGCCACAAATCACTTTAGGGTTCACATAATGAATAGAACTACAAGAGGTGCAAACACGACGCAATTGATGGTCGCCAAGAGGGATTTGTTCTGTTGTTTTTTGTCCGCAATTGCTGCAAAAGTCCATATTCATCATCAATGATAAAGTTCAGACTCAGCATAACTTAAAAATTAAATTTTGGCATCATTTCTCTTTTTTCAGTATCAAATTCAGCTATGATGAAAAAAAGAATGATGGGGACGACGTTCAATGGATGAACATTCATTAACACGCATACTGCAGCAACAGTTACGGTTTTCAAGCAAAATTAAATCGGCAGATGCAGCTGTGTTAATCGCGATCACCAATGAAGACGATCCCAAAGTTTTATTGACCCGCCGCTCTGTTTACCTATCTAATCATGCTGGTGAAGTGTCTTTTCCTGGCGGAAAAAGAGATCCGCAAGATACCAGTAATATCGTGGTTGCCTTGCGTGAAGCCTATGAAGAGACCGCATTGAATCCTTTTGATGTACAGCTGCTCGGTGATTTGCCGATGCAAAAGGCCCGTAATGGCATGTTGGTCAAACCTGTGGTTGGGCTGATTCCGCCTGAAGTTGAACTGGTTGCCCAGCCGACAGAAATTGATCGTATTTTCTTTGCATCACTCAAACAGCTGATGGAAGTACCTGCGGTGCCTTATGAAGTTCGTTTTGCCCATCAATCTCTCTATTTTCCCAGTATGCGGGTGGAAAATGAAATTGTCTGGGGGCTGACGGCACGGATGTTGGTTGCATTATTTCAATATGGTTTGGACTACCATAAAGAGTGGCCATTTTTAGTCAATTCACCGACTTTTCGGTTCCCAAAGTAAGTTGAGTATTTTAAGGAAAAAATATGTTGTACAAATTTAAAGGTCATTCCCCACAAGCAATGCATCAACCATGGAATGGTTGGATTGCGGAAAATGCCACAGTGATCGGTCAAGTCGAATTGGGGCAACAGGTTAGTATTTGGTTTGGGGTGGTCGTACGTGCAGACAATTGCAAAATTCGTTTAGGTGACTTTACCAATATTCAGGAAAATGCGGTTTTACATACAGATGCTGGGATTGAAATGAATATTGGCAATTATGTCACGATTGGGCATCAAGCCATGTTGCATGGTTGCACAGTGGGGGATAATAGTCTGATTGGGATTAATGCTGTCGTTTTAAACAATGCTGTGATTGGGAAAAATTGTATTATTGGTGCGAATGCGCTGATTCCGGAAGGTAAAGTCATTCCAGATAATTCTCTAGTCATGGGCTCACCGGGTAAAGTCGTCAAAACTTTGGATGAAACGGCTGAGGCACGTTTGAAAATGAGTGCACTGCATTATGCAGAACACTTTAAACAATTTATCGATTTAGAGCCGACACAGTTATAAGCTTATTTTTTCCCATTCAGCCTAGATTTTTCTAGGCTTTTTTAGCTCTGTTCCGAGAACATCTCGCCTAGTGCTTTTGAGTGGAGTATCATAGCCACGTTTTTATAGATTAAATCATTAAGGTTGTGCATGAAAGTGCTGGCATTGGAATCTGCAAATGAGCAGTGTTCCGTCTCTATTGTAGATGAAAATCAAGAACTTTTTTTCCAATTGGATACGCGCGCAAAAGCACAAACGCAAACGATTCTCCCAATGATTGAACAAGGGTTTTTACAGTTGGATATAAAGACAGAAGATTTGTCTTGTATCGCTTTTAGTCGTGGTCCTGGTTCTTTTAGCGGCGTTCGTATTAATGCCGCCGTGACTCAAGCTTTGGCATGGTCGAATGATTTGCCTGTGGTTCCTGTTTCAACTTTACAAGCACTGGCACAAGCTGCACATCGTGTGCATGGTCTAATCAAAGTCACCGCAGTTTTAGACGCCCGCATGAGTGAAGTCTATATTGCAAGTTTTCAATTAGATACGGACGGCATCATGCAAGCCGTCGATGAAGAACAGCTTCTAAGCTATGCCGCGGCTACTGAATGTACACCGTTTACTTTAGTTGGTTCAGGCGCAACCTTAATTGATCCATCACAAATACAATACAAAGATTTAAGTGCAACTGCGCAAGATATTGCCACAATTGCGCGCAAGAATGCACAGCAACAACACTGGGTGAGTGCTGAACTTGCACTTCCAGTCTATTTACGTGATAACGCTTGGAAAAAAATCCCGGAACAGGGCAAAGCATAATTAGGGTTTTTTTATGGATCTTTTACTGCTGCTCAAAGCGGCAATTATGGGTATTGTTGAAGGTATTACTGAATTCTTACCCATTTCGAGTACTGGACATTTAATTTTAGCTTCAGAACTTATGAATTTTTGGACCAAAGAAAAAAGTGATGTCTTTGTGATCGCCATTCAAATGGGGGCAATTGCAGCCGTCATTTATGAATATTGGACACGTTTGTGGGGGGCAGCAACGGGAATTTTTAGTGGTGAACCCCAAGGTCGCCGTCTCGGGATTGGGCTAATTTTAGCGTCGATTCCTATTGTGCTGATTGGTTTGACATTTGGTCAAACGGTGAAAGAGCTTTTATTTAATGATATTGCGATTGCTATTGGTTTGATTGTGGGTGGCTTGATTATTATTTGGATTGAAAAGCATCCACCACAAGAGCGCGTGCATGAAGTTGAAGACCTGAGTGTAAAAGATGCGATTTGGATTGGTCTGATTCAAGTGCTGTCTTTAATTCCAGGGACATCACGTTCGGGGGCAACCATCATTGGCGCGATGTTCTTAGGTGTATCGCGCAAAGCAGCCACTGAGTTTTCATTCTTCTTGGGTATTCCAGTAATTATTGGTGCGGGTCTGTTAGATTTGTACCAAAGTGCGCATGTGTTTGAGGGACAACAAGATTGGATCGTATTGGCAACAGGCATTATTGTTTCTTTTATCTCGGCTTTACTGTTGATTCGTGCTTTAGTCGCTTATGTGGCGAAGCGTGATTTTATGATTTTTGCATGGTATCGCATCGCTTCAGGTTTAGTGATTCTACTGTTTGCCTTTACGGGTTGGAAGTTATGGTAGGCCCAATGCGCTTATATGTGGAACAAGAGCATTTAGAAAAAGCACAGCACTATGTTGCTGTGCTTTTTTCTCGTGGTGTCGAAGTCAGCATCGAAGTCGCCGAAAAGTTAAATGCACGTTTCTTCCGTTTTCATCCTGAACTGGGTCTGTGTGCCGATGCCGATGGGCTTTGGCTTTGTGCCAATGGCATGAAAATGCAGCCGGATTGGAAAGCTGAAGTTCCACGTTTAAAGCGTGCGTCGTTAAAGTCTGAAATGATTGCTCGTGCTTGCCACTTGACTGAAAAACCTAAGCTCATTGATGCAACGGCAGGGCTTGGGCATGACTCACTGCTCATGGCACATTTGGGCGCGAATGTCACTTTGGTTGAACGCCATCCCATTTTATTCACCTTGCTAGAGTCAAGTAAGGAACAGGCTTTACAGGATGTATTCTTAAACCCTGTGGTGACTCGAATTGACTTGGTTTTTTCAGATTCCGCACAGTATTTGCAGCAACAAGCAGAGCAGGGCAATACGGTTGATGTGGTTTATCTAGATCCGATGTTTCCACAACGTGATCAAAATCAGCAAGCAGTGAAAAAACAGGCGCAAGTAAAAAAGCAAATGCAGCTTTTACATATGTTACTGCCTGAAGATGGTGAAATGGATTTGGGTGATAATCTGCTTGGCTTAGCGCAAAAAGTGGCAAAACGGGTGGTGGTCAAACGTCCTCGCTTGGCCGTATTTTTGGCAAATCAAGAAACCACTCATCAGTGGCTGGGTGATGCATGCCGTTTTGATGCCTATTTTCAGCATGAACGCTTAGACTGAAGTGGAAGATTGCTTCAAAAGTATGCAAAGATTTGTTATATAGTTAAAAACATCATTGATAAAATGCTGATCAAGCATAAACTTAGTGTGTCCCTACGCAAGTCACAATTTAATTAGAATCTTATGATCGACTTCAAACCCTCCATCAACTTTTGGCATGATTTTAAAAGCAACCAAACTGCGGGGATGTGGTTGTTTCTAGGTTCACGACGCTCTTTGCAAATTGTCCATCCTTCGATTATGCAGCTCATCTTCTGGGGGATTTTAGGTGGCTCAGCCAATACTTTATTTAGCTGGTTGAGCGCAGGAGAGATCGGTGACTTTAACCCACAAGGTTTGGTCAGTTACGCACTTTGGCCTTTCATTGCCCTGATTGTCGGGATTTTTCTGTCTCAACGGGTGAATAATCCGCGTTTGATGTTGGTACCAGCACTGCTTTGGTTGGTGTTGGATACGCATATCGCGTTATTACAAAGTTTTATCCAATATTTAGGCATGGTTGATGTCCTGCCGTATTTCTTCTACGACTACCTACCGAATGTGTTCATGGTACTGTTTGTTTGGCAGAGTTTGGCTGTGGTGTGGGTGTTTTCACGTGAACTGAAATGGCCTTGGTGGGAGCGAGCCCTGATTGTCTTGGCCACGCTGTTTACCCTTGTGGTTTGGCAAATGTCAGTGACCAGTCAGCCGATTTGGAAAGTAGAAGAAACACCACCAACCTTTGCAGAAGATGCCTTCTATGCACAAAGTCGCTTACTGAATAAAGCACTAGAGTCTGTGCAATATGGCGAATTTGCCCAGTCACATTGGTATTTCCTTGGCGTAGCGGGAGCGAGTTATCAAGATGTATTCCGTTCGGAAGTCGAGCGAATAAAAGAACAGTTCGATACGCGTTTTGGTACGTTGGGCCGTTCGATGATGTTGGTAAATAACCCTGCTACACGAACAGAAATTCCGATTGCCTCTAAACACAGTATTGAAATGGCGCTGCGTCGTATGGGACAGCAGATGAACCGTGAAAGTGATGTGTTATTTTTATATATGACTTCGCATGGTTTACCGAACCAGTTCGAAATGGAAAATGCACCTTTAGACTTAACTCAGGTCGACCCGAAATGGTTACGCGAAACCTTAGATGCATCGGGTATTCGCTGGCGTGTGATTGTTATTTCATCGTGCTTCTCTGGAAGCTTTGTACCAGCACTGCAAAATGACAATACTTTGATCATTACCGCTTCGGCCGCAGACCGCCAGTCTTTTGGTTGTACCAATGAAGCCGACTATACTTATTTTGGTCGGGCGTTTTTTGATCAAGCAATGCGTGAACAAAACAGTATAGAAACTGCTTTTAACCAAGCACAAAAAACTGTGAGCCAATGGGAAACAGCACAAGGCTTTGAACCCTCTGAACCGCAGTGGTCGATGGGTAAAAATATGGAGCTGATGCTTCCTCAACTTGAACAGCGCTTGTTTCCACCTAAAGCTGTTGCAAACCCTTAATTTGGATCTAAAAAGGAACCCTGATGGAATTAGTACAATCTAACCGTAGTTTTGATGGTGAACAGCGTATTTACCGATTTAATTCCATCAGCCTTCAAGGCGAGAGTAAGTTCGGCATTTATTTGCCGGCTCAAGCGCTAGCAGGGCAAGCGTGCCCAACATTATTTTATTTGGCAGGTTTAACCTGTACCGAAGAAACCTTTGCTATTAAAGCGCATGCGCAGCGTTTAGCAGCACAGCTAGGTCTGATTTTGGTAACGCCTGATACTTCACCCCGTGGTGAACAAGTTGCGCAAGGTGATCATTGGGATATTGGGCAAGGGGCAGGTTTTTATATCAATGCAACCCAAGCGCCGTGGGCTGAGCATTTCCAGATGGAAAGCTATGTTGCTGAAGAACTGTATGATTTAGTGATTCAGCAATTTTCTGTACAAGCAGAGCGTATTGGGATTTTCGGGCACTCTAAACAATGTTTTTTTGAAAATATGGAAAATATTTTAGTTTGTTGATTTTTATAAGTTTTAATAACTAAGTTAAAAATTCCATAAAAAAATCCATATTTCAGCAGAATAGATCAAATTTTCTTATTAAAAATTCCATACTTTTTATATCCACGCTACTATATTCAGTAATTAAAATTATTGGAGTATTTATTCGTGGAAAGATTAGAAAGACATGCTTCATTTGGCGGTTGGCAGGAAGTATATAAGCACGAGTCGAAGGTATTGAAGTGTTCAATGAATTTTTCAATTTATATTCCACCACATGATAATAATGAAAAACTCCCTGTAATTTATTGGCTTTCAGGTCTTACATGTAATGAACAAAACTTTATTACAAAAGCAGGAGCACAAAAATATGCCTCTGAACATAAAGTGATTATTGTTGCGCCTGACACGAGTCCAAGAGGTGAGGGGGTACCAGATGATGAAAATTACGATCTAGGTCAAGGCGCAGGCTTTTACTTGAACGCAACTCAACAGCCGTGGTTAGAAAATTATAGAATGTATGACTATATTCTCCATGAATTAAGAACCTTAATAGACAATAGTTTCCCGACAAATAAAGTTCAAAGCATTATGGGGCATAGTGCCGGTGGACATGGGGCATTAGTCATAGGGTTAAGAAATTCTGAGATCTATAAGAGTATTTCTGCTTTCTCTCCAATTGTTGCACCTTCTCAAGTTCCTTGGGGTCAAAAGGCATTTACTGCTTATCTTGGTACTGATCAGGCTTTATGGTCTGACTATGATGCTGTCGAGCTAATCAAATCCAGTTCCGTGAAGATGCCTATTTTAGTTGATCAAGGTAGTGAAGATGCTTTCCTAAAAGAACAGTTGAAGCCTGAAATCTTAGCAAATGTCTGTAGAGAAAAAGACTATCCAGTTACTTTAAACATGAGAGATGGATATGATCATAGTTATTATTTTATAGCTAGTTTTATTGAAGATCATATTAAATTTCATGTAAATAATATTAATCAATAATTAATTTTAAATAATTTAATTTTTAGTAGAAGATAAAGAGGCCGGGGATGATCGATTTTTCAGCATTAGATAATGATTTTTCACAAAAAGAAATTATAGATCCAATTGAAATTTTTAGGGAAATGCCGAAACCTCTTGGATTTAATGATCGGCGAATTCAAACATGAGGTGCGACAGTTTCAAAAGCCTTATGATAATCAACAAGCTGAGCAAATTTCTCTAATGGTGTAAGCCAATCTAACGCCTTTCTAGGACGAGTATTCAGTGACATGGCA
>NZ_MVOM01000092.1:0-7502 GCF_002018895.1 Acinetobacter sp. MF4640
TTTCTTTCCAAATACGTTTGATTTGCTCTGCATGATGTAAATCATGCAGAGCACGTTTCGCTCGATGTTCTGGGTTATCAACGAGATCTAGAGTCCGGTAATAGGTTGAAGCTGCGATCGGTAAAATTCTACAAATCGCCTCGACTCCGTACAGCTCTTTATTATTATGGATAAAATCCACCATTATTTGTGTGGGCGGTCGAGCTCCGCCTGGGCGAAAAAAGCGGCTGCTTTACGTAGAATTTCATTGGCGCGTTGCAGTTCTTTATTTTCGCGTTCCAGTTGTTTGATACGTTCTTGGTCTGAAAGCTGCTGTACTTTAACTGGATTTTGTTTATCTAAATATTTTTGATACCAAACACGTAGTGTTTCAGGAGTACAACCCTTGCGCAGTATACTGCTCAGGGAGCAATAGCGGTGATCGCAGCCCAATTCGATGGATAATCTTTCTCGGATTCAATCAATAATTGAACCGCTCTTTCTCTGATTTCAGGGGTATATTTTAATTTTGTCATCGGGACATTCTCTCAGAAAGCTTGGTCTCCGACAAACCCGGTACGGTTCACAATTAACTCTTCTTCGCTATAACCTGTCATTTAACAAAATGCTGGATTGCAGAAAAGGATGTGTGGGCCATTATTCTCAAAGCAGGCATTTGTAATGACGATCGCATTAAATGATTGCTGAATAGCCATAGTCATTAAACTATTGAATTCAGTCGCTGTTAATTTTTTGTGTTCAGAATATTGAGGCATATTGGAGTGAATCACTATGTTTCTTTATTGTTTTCCCTGTTCTTCTTAATATCATAAATTAGACTTTAAATTAATGAATAATGCTGGTTTATGATTTATACAATATAATCAATAGTCTATAAAATTATTTATATGGTTATCTTTGCCATGTACTGGAAGATTCAATTGTCGATGAATTTATGAACGCTCTAAAAGATATTAGGGCTATTGCTACGGATATAATAATAAATTAAAGATAGCAGAATATTGTGATCAGAAAAGTTGATGTAGCACAAATGTTCAACCAGAAGTTTTACAACGGATGTAAGGAATACTTGAAGGGATGAAGGATGTTGTACTTAAAAGTACTTTAATCTACAAGATGTTGGAAATGGTGGATAGGCAGGCAATTGATTTTTAAGGTTTAATTAAAGCATAGTCTGAATGAAAAGCTGAGCATTCTATTTTTCTTTACATTTTTCGTTTAAGCTTTTTTTAACAGCTCCGTTTTATAAAAATATTTAAAACTTAGGAAAAACGATGAAGAATAACTATCCAAAACCTATAATAATCATGCATTGGATTACCTTTGCTTTAGTTGCAATGGTGTATCTGACTGCAGGTGATCCCACAATAACAGACTGGAAAGGCCAGATTCATGTTGCAGGTGGGATTTTAATATTTATTTTATTTTTCTTGAGATTGAGTTTTGTTTTTCTGTATAGAAAAAGTATTCCTAAAACTGAAATAATTAATTCTTACCAGATAATATTATTTAAAATGGTCAGATTTTTCCTTTACTTAAACCTATGTATTGTTCCAATTGCGGGTTGGATGACATTATCGAGTTTTACTGATAATTTCCACGTTTTATCGTTAAATTTACCGCTTTTGAGCACTGTTTGGGGGAGTGACTATATTGCAGATGCGCATCAATTTTTAGGGAATCTCTTTATTGCACTCGTGGGTTTACATGCCTGTGCGGCATTGATTCACCACTTCATTTTCAAAGATAATGTCTTAAAAAGTATGCTTTTTAAAAAATGATGTGATTTAGAGGCTATCTGATGGTTGCCTTTTAGATTCGTCTAGCTTTTTTATATTATGAGTATTTCATAGTCACAGAGCAGATGATAAAAGATGAGCCGAAAGAGCAGATGCAGTATACTGTGCTGGTCGAAAAAGTGATGAATTCATATGTATATTGGTCCGTATCAACTGTCAAATAATTTGATTGTTGCTCCGATGGCAGGCGTAACTGACCGCCCATTTAGGTCTCTGTGCAAATACTTTGGTGCAGGGCATGCTGTCAGTGAAATGATGACATCAGACCAAACGTTACGGATGAGTAAAAAAAGCTTATATCGTGCTAATTTTGATGGTGAATTGGCGCCTATTTCAGCGCAAATTGCAGGATCAGATCCCAAAGAGTTGGCGGAAGCTGCACGATATCAGGTCTCAAATGGTGCGCAAATCGTGGACATTAATATGGGGTGTCCTGCCAAGAAAGTCTGCAATAAGCTGGCGGGTTCTGCACTTTTAAAAGATGAAGACTTGGTGGCTCGAATATTGGATGAAGTTGTGGCTGCAGTTGATGTACCTGTCACACTTAAAACACGTTTGGGCTTCTTAAATGGTCATGAAAATATCTTGCGTGTAGCGAAACGTGCGGAAGATGCGGGTATTGCTGCGTTAGCATTGCATGGGCGGACCCGTGAAGACATGTATTTGAACACGGCTCGTTATGATTTGATTAAAGATGTAAAACAGCTCATTCGTATACCAGTGGTTGCCAATGGGGATATTGATAGTCCAGAAAAAGCCAAATATGTACTCGATTATACCGGTGCAGATGCAATTATGATTGGTCGCGCTGCGCAAGGGCGTCCATGGATTTTTCGTGAAATTGCGCATTATCTGAAGACAGGTGAACATTTGGCAGCACCAAGCATTCAAGAAGTAAAAGAAGTTCTACTTGGACATCTTGCCGAACTGTATGCATTTTATGGGGAATATTCTGGCTGCCGAATTGCACGTAAACATATTGCTTGGTACACCAAAGGTTTACGTTCAAGTAATGAGTTTCGTCAGAACATGTACAAAGTGGAAAGTACAACTGAACAATTTAAAGTGGTCGCTGACTACTTTGACCAGTTACTCATACATGGTGAAACCATGAATGACGTACAGGTTGAACAGGTCAATTTGTTAGAAACCAAATAAACAAAGCTTCACGTATGGAGCTTTGAGTGAATAATGAAACTTAATAACTGACTTGTTGCATTTCAACCAACAGTTGGTTAATTAAGTCAGGGGCCTCCATGGCACGAATTTGCGAAACATTCGTGCCTGCCCAAAATGCACCAAAGCCTTGATCGCCTTGTTTGGTCGCTGCGGCATGTAATTGTTTTCCTAGATCATAACAGTACGGATAAGCAGCAACAGCAGGGCGGTTCGGTAGATCAATCTGGGTATGCCAGTGACCCAGTAAGCCGCGAGCAGGGCGACCTGAAATACTGGCACTTATTTGTGTGATGTGCTCATGGAAAAGTGCATGACGGTAGGCATCATTGGCATTTGATGTTTTGCATTGTACGAAAGCTGTTCCCAACTGTACCGCACTCGCGCCGAGGCCTAACATCTGCTGAGCCTGTGTACCATTCATAATGCCACCCGCAGCAATAATAGGGCACCGACAGTGCTGCGTCAGAAGTTGTACGAGGTCGATCGTACGTATTGAGCTATCAAAATGTTCATTAAAAATCCCCCGGTGTCCACCTGCTTCTATGCCTTGAGCAATAATAAAATCAATTCCTGCTGCTTCAATGGCCCGTGCTTCCGCTAGGTTGGTTGCAGAAACCATGGTTAAAATGCCAGCGTCTTTTAGCACCTGTATTTGGTGCGGATGCGGAACACCGAAGTGAAAACTGACGGCTTTAGGGCGAGTTTCAAGTACGACATTTAAAAAGTCATCATTGTCCAAAAAGCTAGGATAAATACAGTGCAGTTGCGTGGGTGGTTCTGCATCGTATTGTTCAAAATTAGGTCTTACAAAATCAATCCATGTTTGTGCGATAGCTGGATCAAGTTCGACACTTTGATGACAGAAAAAATTAACTTGAAAAGGTTGTTCGGTCAGTGCTTGGGTTTTTAAAATTTGGCTACGTGCGGTTTCTGCGGTGTTTGCACCTAATCCAAGTGAGCCTAGCCCGCCTTGATTTGAAACCTCCGCCGCAAGCTCTGGTGTAGAAACACCAGCCATCGGTGCAAGGAAGATAGGATGTTTAATTTCAAGACGTTCTAATAATAAAGACATGTACTTGCTCCTTTTACATATAGACACTTTGCCCAAGCACTGCAAAATTGGCAAATAATATTCAGTATTTTCTCGAAAAATATCTAAATCAATCACGTTTATTTTTCGGTTTTTAGCGACAAGCCATGTCGTTGGGTATGTGTATTGGCAATGCTTTTAGTCTGGAATTTTTTATACTTTTATTTTAGATTTTACCGAGGATCGTCATGACCGATCGTATCCGTGAAAAGCTACAGATTCTAGCTGATGCAGCTAAATATGACGTGTCCTGTTCGTCCAGTGGTAGTAATCGTAAAAACAACAATCAAGGTTTGGGGAATACAGGAAACGGTATCTGTCATAGTTATACAGAAGATGGTCGTTGTGTTTCATTGCTTAAAATTCTATTTTCAAATGTCTGTATTTTTGATTGTTCCTACTGTGTTTCTAGACGCTCTAACGATGTCAAACGAGCTGCTTTTACTGTACAAGAAGTGGTGGATTTAACCATCAACTTTTACCGCCGCAATTATATTGAAGGGTTATTTCTCAGTTCAGGTATTTTTAAATCAGCTGATTTCACTATGGAGCGAATGCTACAAGTGGTGAAAAAGTTACGCCTTGAAGAGAACTTTAATGGTTATATTCATCTAAAAACGATACCTGGTGCTTCCCAAGAAATTATTACTGAGGCAGGCTTATATGTAGACCGCATGAGTATTAACTTGGAAATTCCAACGGAAATTGGTCTAAAGCAGTTTGCACCAGAAAAATCGCATGCAGAAGTACAAAAGGATTTAGGTATTGTACGTGATCGCTTAATTCAGTTGACGGATGAGCGGCGTGTGATTCAGCATGTGCCGAAGTTTGTACCAGCGGGACAAACCACTCAGATGGTGGTGGGCGCACATCAAGAAACAGACAAAGATATTATTTTAATGGCAGATCATCATTATAAAGTGTATCAGCTCAAACGGGTGTATTTTTCAGGCTATATCCCAATCAATGAACAGGAAAAAATGCTTCCTGTCGTGGGTTCTGCACCGCCATTATTAAGAGAAAATCGGCTGTATCAGTCGGATTGGCTCATGCGTTTCTATGGTTTTGATGCGCAGGAAATTGTGAATGATCAGCATCCGAATTTAGATTTGGACATCGACCCGAAGCTAAGTTGGGCATTACGTAACCCTGAGCATTTTCCTGTTGATATTCAACATGCAGACTATCGTATGATTTTACGTGTTCCGGGTATAGGTGTTCAATCGGCTAAAAAAATTGTGCAAGCTCGTCGTTTTGGGCAGATTCATATCGATCAACTAAAGCGTATGGGCATTGCTTATAATCGGGCACAGCATTTTATTCACTGTGCAGACACGCCAAAGTTTAAAAAAGAGCAACCAGCGAGCCAGATTCGGCAGCATATTTTGCAATCAGGGCAATCTAAATATCAAAAACAGCTTTCGCCTCAACTGGGCTTCGGTTTTTAGTATGTCGATATATCGCTTTGATCAAAGCATGACTGGACTACTGAGTTGTGTGTATAGGAGCTTTCAGTTTAAAGATTTTGACGTCAAGCTTGCATCTAACAATTCCCAAGCCAGCTTGTTTGATGAGTGTATTGAGGTTGCTTCAAATGATGAACACGCTGAGCGAGTTTGGCGGGGATTAAAACAAAAAATCACAGCTGAGAGTCTGCGATCTTTTTATTATTGCTTTCTGTCTGAGCAGGAACAGCCACATCAACATCTTTTTAATTTCTGTATCTATGTGTTTAAAAATACACATGCGGTAGATCGTAACTATGCGCATGCGGATGTATTGGCTATTTCGCAGTGGGCCAAACAAGTGGGCAGGGAAAAGCATCGTATGGAAGCTTTTGTCCGCTTTAAAAAATGTCAGGATGGATTGTTTCTAAGTTTGGTACAGCCGGATTTTAATGTTTTACCACTGATAGAACGGCATTTTAGAAACCGATATCAAGATCAAAGATGGTTGATTTATGATGAAAGAAGAAATTTTGGAATTTATTATGATTTGACAGTTGTGCATCAGGTAGAAATGGATGTAGATCAAATTGATCATGCACACAAAGTCGGACACAGTCAGTCCTTTAGTGTTGAATTAGATGATGATGAGCTGCTGTATGACCAGTTATGGAAAGATTATTTTAAAAGTATCAACATCGAGGCAAGAAAAAATATCAAACTACATGTGCAATATGTTCCTAAACGCTACTGGCGTTATATGAATGAAAAAACAATCTAGCGAGATGCAAGTAAGGCGTTGACTCATCATTTCTATGGCTTTTTGGGCTGTTATGGGAAGGAGAACAGACGTTAATTAATTCATGCTAATTAAAAAATAAGCTGTTGCACCTGTAGAATGGAACTTCAATCATCAGTAATAGTGCATCTGAGTAGTGGCTCAGAGAAAAATGTGCAAGCTTAAAGTTGATGGTAAATGATGCTGTAAATAGTAAAAAGCCCATTCAATCCATGGACTTTTTACATTTTAAATAGGTAGTCTGCTATCGCTTTTCGTGTTGTTGACGTTAAACATGCACATTAAATAGGGAACCAATCCAACTAGAAAATAGCATCGCAAAAATTCCCCATAGTGTCACACGAAATGCACCTGTCCACATAGAAGTCCCAGAAAAGTAGCTCGATAAAGCCCCTAAACCGAACAACGATATTACTCCTGTGAGTGCAACTGACTGAGTCAGATAACCTTGAGGGCTTAAGAGAATGGCCAACATAGGAAACAGAGCACCTAGTGAAAAGGCGAGGGCAGAAGAACCCGCGGCTTCAAGCGGCTTGGCACTGGTATTTTCATGGATGCCTATTTCATCACGGGCATGTGCAGACAGTGCATCATGTGCGCTGAGTTGTACTGCGACTTCATGTGCTAGTTCGGGTTCTAGTCCACGTTGTATATAAATTTGAGTCAGTTCTTTAAGTTCTAAGTGAGGGTTTTTATCTAATTCCCTAGCTTCATGTTTTAAGTCGGCTTCTTCAATATCCGATTGAGACTTCACCGAAATATACTCGCCCGCAGCCATAGAGCTCGCACCTGAAATGAGCCCTGCAATACACGTGATGAGTAAGGTATGGCTGGTTGCGCCACTGGCCGCCATCCCCATAATCAAACTGGTCACTGAAATGATGCCGTCATTGGCACCCAATACTGCTGCACGTAGCCAACCAGTACGATGAATTAAATGAGGTTCAACATGGTGAGAATAGGACATGACGATAGATCATCCTCAAATTTTAAAGTTATGATTTATTTAATAATGCACGTTTCATCTACTATAGCACAGCCCATAAAAAAGCCTCCGAGTGGGTAATGCTGATCAGTTAAGACAAAATAGCTGAAATGCGGTAAAAATGAGCGTATCCAGATACGCTCATTTTTTTATGACTTTTTCTCAGAATTTAAGTTCAGCATTTCAGCAGACAGCTCCTTCACTT
>NZ_MVOM01000093.1:0-7143 GCF_002018895.1 Acinetobacter sp. MF4640
AATCTGGTGCGGTCCAATTTAATCCACAAAGTTTAATCAGACTTTGAACAAAACCTGTGACCATGCGTAAAGAGAGTCTAAATAAAGATTTGATCATTAAACAGCATTGAATAGCCGTATCGGAGTAGGTTTGATTTCGCCCTTGTTTGCCTTTTGATGGCGCATACCATTGCGTAGCAGGATCAAACCAAATGGCAATATTTCCGCGACTCATGAGTGCTCGGTTATATGCGGGCCAATTGGTTGTACGATAAATTTTAGGTGTAGGCTTATTCATTTGAAAATTATATCGCTGAAAAACCCTTTACAGATAGGTTTGTGCAACAAAGCCATCTTGAGCCAGGTGTATTTTCATCATGAGATAATTGTAATGCATCATTATATGCTCTTGCTCCTTTACCTTGCATTTTCAATACTTGCTGAGTTTTACCAAAATAATTAGGAGTTGGATTTTTTAAAGGATTTTCATCTCTTCCATGGGGATGTAATGTATATAAAATTGTTCCTTTTTTTAAAACTACATTTTTATAACTATCTTTACCTCGGTAAGGGTCTTTACCTTGCCATGATCTCGCAGATGCTGAAGGATTTCGTCCTTCACAAGGATTGCCTGGACAAGGTTTCTTCTTAGATGAAACCCCTCCCCCCCTTTCCACTACTTCCTTTCGAACCTTTTACTCTTGCTAACCCTCTCGGATCAACCCAATCAATAGGATTCGGCGCATAAGCATAAACATTATGCCCACCTAAAAGCCCAATTGGATCTTTAGAAATAAAGCGCCCTACGTAAGGCGAGTAGTAACGATGACGGTTATAGTGAAACCCTGTTTCTTCATCAAAATACTGCCCTTGGAAGCGAATATTATTTGAAATGATTTCACTATTTTCAAAGAAGTTTGATTTCACTTTCTCTGCTTTACATTCACCCCAAGCTTTATATTGTGCCTTCCAAATGATCTGACCACTAAGATCACTCATCTCTTGTGGAGTCCCCAAATGGTCACAGTGATAGAACCAAACATCATCAAAGCCTTGACTACTCTGAGTCTTTTTCCAAAGTAAATCACGAGTAAAACTATATTTATCATCCCAAACAGGTGTTGTATGCACCTGTATAGGCGTTTGATAAACGGCTTGAATTAAGGGAGTAAAGCTGTCTTTTTCATAAATATAATGCTTGGTATATGACTCATTTGACTCATATGCTAACGTATCACCATCCCATCCATAAACAAAATCCAACTCTTGACCTGTATGATGGTGCTTACCTCTTTTTGCTAAACGTCGCCCCATCAGATTGGGTAATTGTGGTTAAGCTGCCATTCTCATCAAATTCATATTCATTGACCGCTGCGTCAGTATCAATATGTCTAACTACACGACTACATTCATCTCTGAAATACCATTCTCCCAACCCATCTGGGTAAACAATACGGTAGGTATAACTAAAATGCCTGTATATTTAAAATATGTTAAATTATTATTTCTCATTTATTCTACTTTATTAGTAACCTCTAAATACCAAATTGTTTCTCCCCAATAACTTTCAATTTCTGGAAAAATTTCCCCTTGATTAAAATATCGTGATCGAGATTGATTCGCAGGGCTCCACCAGTTGCCTGACTGAGGGCAAATTTGACTAGCTAATGCCTTAATATTTTCCACATACACAGAATTATCAGAACCACCTTCATCAGCAATTCTTTCAATCAACACCCAGTTCACTTCTGCATATAATGTTTCATATGTTTCAGGATCATGTCCAACAGCAAGAACACTGGCAACACCATTATTCTCCTCCTCACTTGCTGCCATAAATTCAATTCGCTCCCCCTCCCCGTCTTGACACAAATAAATACCTGTTTTTTCTAATTTTTCATTAGACTTAACCATCATTTCTGGATTTATACGGTAAATTGGATAGCTATTCGGTAAATCAAGCTTAATATCATTAAATAAATCATTTTTTTTAAAATCGTGGATGAGAGTATCCATATCCCAAGATGTAGGGTATGTACTTTCTATAATTGAGGCGTACTGTCTTGCAATTGAATAATAATCCCAACATTGTTTAACTTTTTCATAAGATAAATCATCCATCCAATGTAGAGAAAATTCACTTAAACCTTTATCATTAGAACGAATCTCAGAAGCACAATATAAATAAGTGAAATCCCCAGATTTTATTTTTGCATAAGCAATATCTATTCGATCCATTGTCCCTCTTAAATTTGGTAAAACCGTCTCTCCCCAATTAATATCTGCCTGTTCTGGCAATGGTAAATCTCTTAGATTATAAGGAAGATTATGCATATATATTTCAAACAACTCTTCTAAACCATCTAAGAAAAGATGATAGTTATTTCGCATGGTTTCAAAAAACTCTAATGAACTAAATTGTTCCAATAGATAAGCAACTTTAGGATTAATTCTATAAATCATATTATTTCTCAATATATTATCTATAATTTTATTTGGATTTATGTTCCAAACGAGGAGCCAAAGAAAAATCTCCCCTTTGAGTTTTTAAAGTAGGAACTCCTACCACTGAAAAATCACCAATTGTTGTATCAGTCCCATATCCCCAACCTGTTAGCTTACGCTTACTTAAACCCGATGGGATTAAATCTTTAGGGTCTAGTACAACTTGTACGCCACCACCTCTTAAATAAAAGTCACCACGTATTTGAGATGCCGCAGGACCTTCCCATGCATATAATTTCTTACCTTTTGGAACCGTATATTCCAAATATTCACCATTACTATTCCAACTTGCCCATACAGCAAATTTATCACGCCATTCTTCTCTATTTTTTAACTTTTCAAATTCGGACTTCCTCATCCAACAAATACTATTATCCAAACTTCCTGGTGCTAAAACGCGAACTAACACTTCACCTTCATTAAATGTCTGAGCTTTAATCAAGCCCTTTGCGAAAGTATCATATTTACCCTTTAAAGGATGAGAGAAACCACTTTTTAAAGCTAATTGAACATTTCCTAAGCTTGGGTGTAAAGGAGTTTTTGAGGTTTTTGGGTCAATTTTAGCTTCAGGGAAAGGTACGATTTTATTTTTTGGAAGTACATGAACCCAATTAGGTCTACTTTTTCTAAAAGCTTCTAATTCTTCTGCATCTGAAACTCGTCTCAATCGAGTTACATTTTTTACATTTGTTGTTGCTTTAAATGCAGCATCGCCTTCTTTATCTATTCGAACTGCTAACTTTTCTAAAAAATTTTGAACTGGTTTTAAAAATTTTCCTAGTTCTTTATTCGCAGAATTTCTAACTTCAATTACGACATTCAACAATTTTTTAGCTTTAAGTGCTACGCCTTTACTTGCATACTTATCAATAAAACTAACGGTTTCTTTCAAATACTTAATAAGCTTATCAAATACTTCTAATAACTCCTTAGTTCTGAGCTTTCCCTTAACTTCACGAATTTTAGTTGAAGTAGATTTATACACATTAGTAATTTTAGCTTCTTTTAGGGCTTTTTTGACTGCGGGCCGTGCCAAAAATTTATTTAATTCCTTAATACCACTTTCGATTGACGGTTCTGCAATTTTATAAATATTTGCACCTGTTAATTGTGCTAATTTTGCTGTGGGCCTCAGCATAAAACGGCGAACAGGAGCGAGAACCACTTTAAATATTCCTTTGAAGAGAGAACCTAATACAGGAAACAGTCCAATTAAAGTTAGAATCAAACCAATCCATGCCCATGGATTACTATTATCTTCTTTAATTTTAGAACAATTTGCACAAATATCCCTTACATCACATATTTGGTCTACAAATGGGATCATTGAAATTACGGTACCAGTCACAATTTGAGCAGTAGATTGTTCCTCAGCAAAATCACCTTGAATTACAACCCAAAGCCAATCTGCAATATCCGTGAGACTTTCCTGTCCTTTTTTTATTGCCTTGTTTACTGGAGCTGCTATCGCAGCCATTGCATTAAGTAGATCTTTTTTTGATGGTAAGAAATCAGTCATTATTTTCATTCACTTCTTTTTTTAATTCATTCAACTGATCTAAAACTAAATCATATAAACCCCATGGCTCATCTATATAATCACGTTGTTCATACTCAACTTTAATTGCTTTTTGCGGTACATTATCATGATGAGCTTTCCCAAGATCATCTAATTTTCCTTCTATAATTTGATTACCTTCAAAATAAATTTTATAACCTAAATTTGCAAATGGCTCATTTTCAGCATCTAAATGTTCTAATGCAATCCAATTTTTATTATTAAATTTAGGTAACACTGGAGATTGGTTTTTTACACTGGCCCCACTTTGGAACACATGCTGTGTTGCATTCACTCTAAATTCACCGCCTGTTTTCAGGGAAATCCCTGAACCATTTAAGGTGATTTGTGATGTAGCCCCTGTGATGACAATCTCTTTAGGACTGCTAATTTCGATACGGTCCTCAGTCGAGGAAATAATGATGCCTTTTTTAGCAAGTATATCCAATGCATCCGATTGGGCTTGGATCTCAACTTTACTCTGTGCTGCTACTGCTTTGATCCCACCTTGTGCAGCAAACAAGCTCAGTTTGTTTTGCGCCTGAGCAATCCAGTTCTTTTGAGTGCTGAAGTTGATGCTATCGCCTGCAATCTGATTAATTTGTGAATCAGCAGAGAAATGAATATCTTCAGCTGTACTTAGCGCAATTCCGTCAGGTGAATTGAGCAATAAAACTGCCTTTTTGAATTTTGCAATTTTTTGTTCGAGTTGTTCTGCAAATTCTTTAAGCTGCTCAAGCGATTCAATTTCATCAGTCTTTTGATTTTTAGCAATATCACTTAAAGCTTTACTGTTCGTCTGACTACCTTCCAGTTGTTTCTTGGCAATTTCAGCATCTAGATGCTCACCTTTGGCTTGATCTTGTTTATACGTGGAAACAAGTAAGCCTTGCCCAGCACGGACAGCTCCCCACTGGTCAGTACGCAGTTCAAAACCTTCACCTCGTCCTTCACTCGTGTCCGTTTCTTTAGGATGACTCAAATTCCCTAAGTTCAGTTGTGTCGCACCATGACTACTTTGTAGCTGGGTACTGATCTGACCCGTCGTGTCATCAAAACGTAGTTGCCCGAAGCCCTCGCCTTGAACCTCTTTTGATCGAATCCCTGCCAGTTTTTTGGTATCAGGCAGTTTGCCTGTATTGTCAAATTTGCTTGGAAGACGTTGTGCTTCATGGATGCGCCCCACGACAAAGGGTCTGTCGATATTGCCATCAAAGAAGTCGATCACCACGATTTCACCAATACGCGGTAAGAAGCGTGCGCCATAACCCTCACCAGCCCAAGGTGTGAGCACATCAACCCAAGCAGAATCTGTGTCATTGTCATTTGAACCTGCACCGCCATCGTGAGTATTGTCTTCACTACGGGTGAACAGGAAACGGACTTTAATACGCCCCCATTCATCCACGTGAATTTCTTCACCACTTGGTCCAACCACTTTCGCGCGTTGTGGTGATGCAATAGGGCGTTGTCGCAGCGGATTGTACTCTGGAACAATGCTGATATTACGTCGTTGTAAAACAAGGTGATTGGCTTGGCGTTCGTCTTTATTATTTGTTGTAATTTCAGCCTGCTGCCAATTGGTTTGCTTCAACAAAGCTGTGATTTGATCGGTCAAATCTTTAGGTAAATTATTCTGATTATAGAATTTTTTGGATGTGATTAAGAATTCTTTGTCTGAACCACTATGTTGATCGATTTCAGGGTGCTCGTTGAGTTCAAACCAGTAACCCACTTGTGCATCTCGTACGGTCGAGGTAGCCATAAATTGCTTGGCTTGTAGGTCGTAATAATGACCAAGATTTTGATTAAACTTTTCAATCTGACCATTGCCTGATTTGGTCGTTCCATCTTCACCTTTAAGGTCTTGTATCCATGCAGGTGAAAAATGCCATGCTTGCTCTAAACCTAGACTGGCGTTGTCTTGATTATCACTATGGCTATGTTTGCTTTGAACTGAACCCGCACCTTCTTCTATTTCTAAAGTATTCGCTTGCCAATGTTGAATATGGACAGATGTTGGTTGTATAGAACGCTGTCCGACAAAATTTGTAATCGAATCACTGCTTTCTACAGCACTGCTACGATGGAAGCGAATATTCTGTCGCTCTAAACTTTGATATTGGGCGTTGTCATCAATCAGTCTAAGTTTTTGCGGCTGAATGGGTTCACTTGAACTGGACACTTTGAGCTGAGACTCATCAATAAGCCAGTTAATCCCCTCTGAAGAGAGCAGCCTTTGAATAAATTCACTGTCCAACTCATTCGCTTGCATAATGAATGGGCGCACATCATATTCTTTGCTTAAACCACCTTTATCCAATGTCAGACTCGAAGCAAATAAGGGACTACGTTGCTGCCACTCGGCAAAAATAGTTTGAACCACCTCAACAACAGACTTCGCCATGAAAACTCTAGAGTTGCGTCGATGCTTCCATAAAGCTGTCGGGTCTTCCACGGTTAAACGATATATGGTTAAAGCGCCATCACTTGCCCCCACATCCGCCTTGGTGATGATGCCTGAAATACGATTGAGTTCTGATTTTTCAGTGACAATATCGACAGCGACTTGACTACCGATGAATTGCTTTAACGGAATATGAGCGGAGGTAGATAAGCAAAGGAGCTGTAACTCTATACCTGCATTCAGTTCATGCGTTCCATCTATGCGCTGAAGGAATACTTGTTCGTTAAGCGAGGTATTGCTGAACTGAATATGAATAGCACGTTTTTGTGCAGTAAGTCCAAGTTGCTCTATTGCAGCATAAATATTATTGGGCATCGTTATTATTAAATTTTAAGTTGTGGCTGATTGTACAAAAGTCTCAAAAAATTTCTTTAATTTTTTGTAACTTTAATAGAATTTTTAAGTTTCAGAGCCTTTTTTCAATAAACGACCGATCCATCTGTAAGTTTCTATTTTTATAGTTTTGATATTATCCCAGTCATATTCGCTTAACCCAATTCATTCCTTGGCAGAGTAAAACTTGAAGTGCGACATAAACCACCTAATTAATTTAAAGGGTTTATGGAGTATATAAAATTGTCATACCATCATCTTAACTTTGAAGATCGTACTGCATTAATGCTTGAGTCAAGAA
>NZ_MVOM01000094.1:0-7094 GCF_002018895.1 Acinetobacter sp. MF4640
ATTGGAGCTGCAATGAGAAAGTTGGTTCATCTTTGTTATGGTGTACTCAAACACCAACAGCCTTATCAAGCAGATTATTGAGCATGAATTTTCGATAATTTGCTTGACGTTTCAGACGGTATCTCTTGCGAAAATATCATTTTTGACTATTTTAGATTTTGATATTTATTTAAAAATCAACGTTTATCACGGATTGAATTTTGACCAAAGCAAGAGGTCTAATATATCAAAAATTTAGTAAAGCGATTTTGAGCTGTTTCGTTGATATTTCCCTGTCTTGTTTACAAAAAATGTATCAAAGGAGTTTTCAAATATTTTTTTTCTGCTATGATTCAAAAAATGTAAGATATGTCACATTTTGTATTTTCTTTGTGTTTGTGATCGTATTTTAGCAAGTCCCGCAATAAGCGGAAAAAAATTATTGATTATCTTTAGGTTAAGTAAATGAAAACACAAATTTCTTTGGCATTCGCAGCAGTTTCAGCATTGGCTTTCACAACTTCAGCATTTGCTGCGGGTCAAATTAACTTTACTGGCGAAATTGTGAATGCCGCATGTGATATTAAAATCAACAACAGCAGCAGCAATGAAGTTGTTTTAGGCAAATGGCCAACGTCTATGTTTAAAGCAGCTGGCGATAAATCAACTCCAGCAAATTTTACGATTGATGTAGCCAACTGTGTTGCCGGCAACTATCAAGTTAACTTTGCAGGTACTGCAGATGCAACGAACCCTAAACTGCTGAAAGCATCAGCTGCAACAGGTGTCGGCATTGCAATTGCAAACGCAAACAGTACATCAAATTTAGTGAATTTAAATACAGTCTTCGGTGCTGATTCTAACGCTGCATTAACTGCGTCTGGCACTGGCGCAACTGCTGCAGGAACTTTGCCATTGCAAGCGTTCTATCAAGCGACTGGCATTGCTGTGACTGCAGGTGCAGCAGATGCAACTGTAAGCATTACATTGCAGCAGAAATAATTTAGCACCGAGAGGAACTGTCATGCGCCTGAATCCATCTTTATTCGCTATTGTTTTGTCCGCTCTTGCGTTTGCATCGCCAAGCAATGCTGCGATTCAGGCCATGGCAAGCCGCGTGATTTATCACAGTGACAGCAAAGCAGCGACGTTGAATCTGAAAAATAACGCGTCTAAACCTTATATTGTGCAAACTTGGCTGGAAGCTGGTGAAGATAAAACAGCTTCAGCTAAAGTGCCTTTTATTGTGACGCCGCCATTAATCAAAATTGAACCGCAAAAAGAATCTGTTTTACGATTCGTTTATTCGGGTTCAGGCTTGCCGACAGACCGCGAAAGCCAAGTTTGGATTAATGTGCAGGAAATACCGCCAAAGCCGGAAGAAGAAAACACTTTACAGCTGGCAGTGCGTTCAAAACTCAAATTATTCTACCGTCCGCAGCAAATTGAAGATGATTTGCCGGCATCGGTGAAAAAACTTCAGTGGTCTGTTGAATATGGCACATTGAAGCTGAAAAATAATAGCCCATTATTTATCACGATCGGTGATTTGACTTTAGGCAAAAATGGCCAGCCGATCAGCCATATGAATCAGGATATGGTGCCGCCCTTCCAAAGCATTGATGTAATTCGCAACGTGCCGGAAAATATAAAAAGCCTTAAATTCACCTATATCAATGACTATGGCGGCAATACTGAAATGCCCGAAGTTATTTTGAAATAATGATTTGATCTGCAGTTGGATTTAAACTTGCATTATTTAAAACTGTCTTTGCTTAGTCTGAGCCTTGCCGCATTGAATACACAGGCAGAAGATACTGCGTTTAATACAGCATTTCTCAAAGATGTTACCGACCAAGTGGTTTTTGATGCTGTCACCAAAGGCTACAGCATTTTGCCGGGTGATTATGATTTCAGCATTTATCTGAATAATCAGCGCATAGAAAAAAGAAAAGTAAAATTCTATCAAAAAGATCAGAATGTTGTTCCTTGTGTTGATGCAAGTTTTATTGAAGACTATCAAATACTTTTAGACACTCAAACGGATGCGCAGCCATCTACGGCCTGTTATGACCTGACGGCATTGTCCGGTGCAAAACTGAATTTTGATGCTGGTCTGCAAACGTTAAATTTATCCATTCCACAGGTTTTTTTACAGCAGAATGCGCGCGGCTATATTTCACCAAAACTGTATGATCAGGGCATTAATGCGCTGATCTTAAATTACAGCGCCAATACGAATACCTATAAAAGCCAGTCAGGTCCGGATACCAGCAACAGCAGCCTATTACTGAACAGCGGCTTTAATTGGGGCGCGTGGCGTTACCGCAATCAGAGCAGCTTTTTAAAGAGCACAGGGCAGTCTGTATCTTGGGACAATGTCATCAATAAGCTTGAACGCGACATTATTCCATTAAAGGCGCGCCTAGAATTGGGCGATGCCAATACCCGCAGCGATATTTTTGAAAGCATTAATTTCCGCGGCCTGCAATTCAGCAGTGATGAGGCGCAATTGCCAATCGGCTTGCAAAACTATGCGCCTGTGATCCGTGGCACAGCGCGCAGTAATGCGCTGGTCGAAATCCGTCAAAATAATTACTTGGTGTACAGCATGAATGTTGCGCCGGGCAATTTTGAAATCGCCGATTTATCTGGCGTGAACGACAGCGGCGATTTGGAAATCAAAATTATTGAAAGTGACGGCTCCGTCCGTACTTATATGCAGCCGTATGCATCTATACCGAATATGGTGCGCGCTGGGCAGCATAAATATCAGATCACTGCAGGGCAATACCGCAGCGGTTCAGGCGCGGAGCTGCCGTATTTTGGCCAGCTGACCTATACGCTGGGCTTCAACAATTTTCTGACGCCGTATGTAGGCGTGCTGGCTGCAGAGGATTATCACTCCGTTGCAGGTGGCACCGCGTGGTCATTGGGAAATTGGGGCGCCGTTTCTGCCGACCTGAGCTATGCCCGCAATACCTTATTCAGCGGCCGTCAAGAAGACGGCTTAGCTGTGCGTGTGAACTATGCAAAATCCATCAATACACTGGGAACTGATATTCACCTGACCGGGTCTCATTACAGTGAGCAGTATTTCAGCTTTGCAGATGCTGTACAAGAAAAAGCGCAGTGGCAGAATGGCGCGTATAAGTATCAGTACCAAAACTCATCGGCAGTCAATGACCCCGCAAATTCTGCTGATATTCAAACACAGTCCTATTATTCGCCTGTGTTTTTCAATAGAAAAACTCAGTATCAAATTTCACTGAATCAGCGTCTTGGCAAATGGGGGCAGCTGTATGCCAATGTGTCCGATACTCAGTTTTGGCAAAAGGAATACAATCAGCACAATTGGCAGATTGGCTATAATAACAATATTCAGCGTATGTCTTATGGCCTGTATTATCAAAACAGCAGGAGCCTCTTCAGCGGTTCTGAGTATTCTGTTGGGCTGAATTTGAGCCTGCCGATTGATACGCCGAAATCCTTTAAGCAGCATGATGTTATTGTCAATAACAGCGCGCTCTATTCTGAAAGCTCGGGCGCAACCCTGCAAAGCGCGCTGTCTGCAAGCTTTTTGAAGGATAAAAACCTGCAGGCGCAGTTGCTGGCGGGGCATTCTGAAAAAAGCGGCGATCATTTTAATGTGAATGCAGCATATCGGGGAATCAAAGGCAATGCCAATGTCGGATATGCTTATGCAGATCAATACCAGCAGCTGTATGCAGGGGTGAGCGGCGGCCTGCTTGTGCATTCTCAAGGGGCAGTCTTCGGGCAGCAAATGTATAATTCGCCGATTTTGATTGAAGCCAAAGGCGCCAGCGATATCCGTATTGAAAATCAAACCGGTTTAAAATTGGATAAGCATGGCTATGCTATTATCAGCAGCAGCAATCCTTATGCAAAAAACCGTGTGGCGCTGCAGGCGGAAGATTTAGGGCAAAATATCTTTATTGATGAATTGGTGAAGAATGATATTGTTCCTACTAAATATGCGATTGTGAAAGTAAAATTTGATGTGAAGACAGGTTACAGCGTGCTGGTCAATTTGAACTATAAAGGCCATGGGTTGGCAGCCGGTACAGAAATCAGCGATGTGAAAGGCCTCAACCATTATGGCTTGGTAGGATTAGATAGCCAGGCTTACCTGACTAATGTTGAGTCAGGGCAGGTTTTGACCGCGAAATGGGGCAGTGCTGAAAACCAGCAGTGTCATTTTAGTTTACCGCAGCTCAGCAGCCGTGATATTGGTTACGATGAACTGGCATTAATATGTGAAGCAGGAGAATCTAAATGAAGCGCAAATGGCTTTCACTACTTTTGAATGCATTTTTAATCGTCATCAGTCTAAGTGCTGTGCAAAGTGCATCGGCCATGCGCTGCCTGTCCGGCGGCAAAGCGACCAGCAATTTTAATATTGACACAGCAAAAAACACCACCAATACCACAAATGTCGGCACGATTACGGTCACCAGTTTTAATAGTGCAACCAATGCATTATTGTGGGAGTCGCAAACTTATTCATCGACGTTCACCTGTTATGATGATGCAACGACAAACTCCAGTGAAGATGCTTATTTATATGTCGATGACGCTGCGAAAAAATTAGCGACCGATTTTGGCAACTCTAATTTAATTATGGGCATCCGTTTTAATGGCCAAGAATATCCCATTACAAAAACCACCGATACAATCGCGACCGGCAAGCGCGCGCTCAGCTATCAATCTGATAACTACTGGTCTACCTCAAGAGCTTCTCAAAATTGTAATTTGATTGGTAAAAATAATTGGTTAAGTTCAAAGCGTTGTGCAGATCCTCAAACCATTACCTTAACCTATTCTTTATATATTAAGGCGCGCGGTTCAGGCAGCAATTTTCCTGCAACGGTGAAAAACTATGATGTTTTCCAGCTTGACGGTATTGGCGGGCGCAACGGCAACGGCAATTTTCAGGAAAAAGTCAGCGGGGTTCAAATCAATTATGTGGAATGTGTCCCTGTGCTGAGCACGCAGAGTGTGGATTTGGGCAAGTACTATGCTTATCAGGATTTAAATACCGTTCTAAGAAAAACGCCATTTACCATTAATGTCACCACCAATGGCAAAGACTGCGCAAAATATCCTTTTGTTGGTGTGTTCAGTTCGGCGTATAAAGTGGATGATCAAACGGTCACTGCCATAGAAACAGGCATGAAAGATGTGGTGGGAATCCGCCTGTTTGAATCAGGAAACAGCGTGCCTTTGAGCTTAAATGACACGGTTGATTTTGGCTACAGTACAGGAACGCAGCTGAGTAAAAACTTTGAAGCGGGCGTATTGTTTCTGAAAAAGCCTGTAAATGCTGGAAAATTCACCTCTGTCATTAATTATGAAGTCTATTTTAAATAGCGGCTGAACCGCTGTAGCCTCGGTATTTATCAGGCTGAGGCAGTTTCCTGTGATGTTTACAATCTTGGAAATGAGCAGGAGCTTGAGCCTAAATTCATTCGGCCTGTTTGAGTCTAAGGTTTGGATTGACTGTGCAAAATATAGCGGATTGCATCTATGTATTTAGGATGCATGTGGCTGGTATCCATGCCCAGAAAATATGGCGCAGCCATCCAGAAAAAACTGAAGGCATAGCCATAATCATCTAAGGTTTGATATTGCCACTGTTCCACTAAGCTTAGAGCCTACCGAGTATTAATTTGATTCTTTTTTAGCAATTGAAAAAATAATTTGTTAAATTTCCCCCATGAGAAAACCATATCCCAGCGACATTAGTCGAGAAGCCTTTAAAGAAATTAAACCGTTACTATTGAGCGGAAGAAAACAAACACGTCCAAGAGTCGTTGATGTCTATGAAGTATTTTGCGCATTGCTCTATATTCTAAAAAGTGGATGCCAATGGATTATGCTTCCTCGAGACTTCCCACCTAAAAGCACTGTGCATTATTACTTCTCGATTTGGAATAAAAAGTCTTCAGAAACTGAACCTAGCATACTTGAGCAAGCTTTAAAAAAATGTAGTTGGCGAGGCCCGTATCAGCAATGGACGGAAAGAACAAACGAGCTTTATCATGATTGATTCACAAAGTGTAAAAAACACAGATACTGCACGTGATAAAGGGTATGAAGCTGATAAAAAAGTTTCAGGCATTAAAAGACATATTATTGTTGATACTGAAGGTCTCCCGCATGGAATATTGGTTACGACAGCAGATAAAACAGATCGTCAAGGTGCGTTAGATACTATAACTTTGCATAAAGATAGCTTACAAAATGTAGAGGTTGTACTTGTTGATGGCGGTTATACAGGTGAACGCTTTTCTTTGGCTGTTAATAATTTAATCGGATCCCGAGTTGATTTAGCTAAACGAAGTGAATTGCATAAATTTGCAGTCATTCCACAACGCTGGGTTGTGGAAAGATCATTTGCTTGGTTAGAAAAGTGTAGAAGGCTCTGGAAAAACTGTGAAAAGCACCTAAATACGAGCCTTCAGTTCATTAATTTAGCCTTTTTAAGGCTACTTTTGCATAGAAAATATTCTGGATAGGTTCTTAAAAATGATGCAAAAAGATGAACTCTGGTTGAAATAGCCTAAGTATGTTGAAAGGGGTATTGTTTAGAAATTTCCTTATCATAAGTAAACCGTCTTTATGAAAATCATCATGCTGACTTTGATTCATAATAAGGGGAATTTAAAAGCTTTAGCATCACAGTTTGATTACTGGATTTTAGACAATAATGTGAAGATTAGCGCTTTGGTAAATCGATGAGCTAAAGTGTTGTAGTCCAAACTCGATCTGACAGTTACCCATTTTTAGTGGGCCTGTTAAGTTAAATTTGAGCTAAATTATGCTCAGCCCAAATCCGCTTCCAATCAAATAATGATTCAAGTGGTGTGCGGCCACTGCTCAATCTAATTCACAGTACCTAAAACAGGTATCAACTTCGGTCCAGCCATTCTCGCTTTGCTAATGATCTCCACCAGTTCAGCATAAGTCAGTTCAAACTTATCCTCACTATCAAAAACATAAACCATGTTCTTGCCTTCATATTCAGCTGGAGTAGGTGGTACAAAACGTTTCGGGATAAGAAGCTGTGCGAGTTGTTCATCATTTAATTTAAA
>NZ_MVOM01000095.1:0-6412 GCF_002018895.1 Acinetobacter sp. MF4640
AAGTGAAGGAGCTGTCTGCTGAAATGCTGAACTTAAATTCTGAGAAAAAGTCATAAAAAAATGAGCGTATCTGGATACGCTCATTTTTACCGCATTTCAGCTATTTTGTCTTAACTGATCAGCATTACGCTTAAATGCGGCCTTTTTATTTTTTGTTGATGTGGGATTACTTTGGTGCATAATGCTTAAAGTGGTTTAGTTAGGCTGTTTAAGTAAAATAATTGATTTTTTAGCCATTTTAATCTGAATAAATTTAAGAATTATCATGCTTTGATATTGATATTATGGTTCTATTTATTGAACATTTATATTTGATTTTTATTTATAAGTTATTGAAATTAAAATTATATTATATATTTGTTAGAGTGTTTTGTGCATTTTTTCAGATTTATTTATGGCTATTTAAGCCATTTTAATATTATATCGTTGCGATATTTTTAGGAATGTAATCAAATAGATTAACAATAAAAAACATAAATTATCATTCAAATATGGAAGTAACTAGATTAGAATTCGGGCCAATTTGTATAAATGACCACATTCTAAAATTAAATAATAAATCTCTTATGTCTAACAATATTTATGCTGCATTAGAGCAACTTGGACTGACAGCACAGAAACGTGCGATCCATGTTCAATTCTCAAATACGTCTCTAAATAATCAAGTTTTCCTACAACGTATTGATGGGATGCATAGCCTCAATGAGGGTACTCATCTACAATTGATTTGTCTTTCGACCAACTCCAAAATTCCATTAAAGCAATTTATTGGCTGCCAAACTGCTGTTGATATTGTCACAGACAAATCTGAGTTAACTCGTGTTTCAGGTATTGTGGCCCAAGCAGATATAGGTGCGAGTGATGGTTCTCTTACAATTTATCGTTTGACTGTCAAAGATTCGACAGCCTTATGGAACCATCGTCGTAATAGTCGCGTGTTTATGAATAAGTCGGCTGTGGACGTGATCCAAATCGTGTTTCAAGAATGGGTGCAACGTAGTGCGCTCTTCGCTTTAAGTTTGACTTTGGATAAAAGTGGCTTAACCCAAGATTATGATATTCGTCCATTTATTATGCAGGCCTCGGAAAGCGATTTTGATTTTCTGACTCGGTTGATGAGAAGTGAAGGTATTAACTGGCTGATTGATGAAGCACAACTTAAAGTGCTTAGTTCTAGTGAACAGATACAGCCGCAAAGATTAAGATTAATTGATGATAATTCGCAATTTAACGTCTTAGACCGTCGCAGTATCCGCTTTCATCGCAGTAGTGCCGTAGAAAAAAGCGACTCTATTACTCATTTCGTAGGTCAGCGTTCAATCCAACCGACCTCAGTACATGTACAGCGTTGGCAAGCCGATGTGTTAGTAACTGAAGAAGGGGCGGGAAGTGTTCAAAGCAAGCATAACCATAGTGAAAATTATGACAATGCCAGTTTAGGTTTGGAGCAGGCATGGCATTTTAGCCCTGCATGGATACAGGACTTAAATGGTGAAGATGGTGCGACCAAATCAGGCAATGGTCAGATTGAAAAGTTTAATCAAACCTTAAGTCACTACTACAATGCACAAGCTAAACAATTTAGTGCAACCTCTACAGTACGTGATGCACATGTGGGTTATTGGTTTGAGTTCAATGAACACCCCGAAATAGATCAACACGCAGATGCAGACAAACAGTTTCTAATCACTGCTAAGACTTTTCAAAACCAAAATAATTTACCTAAAGACCTGAATGATCAAGTGGGTGCCTTGCTTCAACAAAGTAATTGGCAGGTAAGTAACATTGCAAACAATAATACAGATGAACGCCAAGCCAATACACTCACGCTTCAACGACGTAACATTGTTACTGTTCCAGAATACAATCCACTACAACATAGAGCGATAGCATCACCACAACGTGCTAAAGTTGTTGGCCCAAGTGGAGAAGAAATCTTTGTTGATGAATGGGGACGCATCAAAGTTCGATTCCTATTTACCCGTAACGAAGACAACACTCATGATGGTGGTGCTGGTTCCAATGATAACGATACGGATTCTGCTTGGGTAGATGTACTGACCCCATGGGCTGGTGAGGGCTATGGGGCAAGATTCTTACCACGCATTGGTGAGATCGTGGTCATTGATTTTTTTGATGGTGATATCGACCGACCATTTGTGGTGGGACGTATCCATGAAGCACAACGCCATCCAACCAAGTTCGACAACAAAGGTAAACTACCTGATACTAAAAAGTTAAGTGGTATTCGCTCCAAAGAAGTTGATGGTGAAGGATTTAACCAACTGCGATTTGATGATACTACCGGACAGATCAGTACCCAACTCCACAGCAGTCATGGTGCAACACAACTTAACCTAGGTAATTTGAGTCATCCTAAAGAAAGTGCGACCAGTGATGGTCGGGGTGAAGGGTTTGAGCTTAGAACAGATCAATGGGGTGCAGTACGAGCTGGAAATGGATTATTACTAAGTACATATCAACAAAACCAAGCCAAAGGTGAACATTTAGATAGTGAGATTGCCAAAAAGCAACTTGAAGGCAGCCAGACCAATAGTAAAGCCTTAAGTGATATTGCCAAGAATCAAAAGACCGATGAAATAGAATCCATTGAGCAACTAAAAGCTTTTGCCGAAGAAATTGAAAAAGATGTTGCCAAGTATAAAAAAGCCATCATGTTACTCAGTTCTGCTGATGGGATTGCCTTAAGTACCCCTGAAGATATCCATCTTTCAGCTACAGGCATCATTAACCATACTGCGGGCGATAGTATTAACCTTAGTACCCAAAAGAATATTTTGGGGCAAGCTTTAGGCAAAGTAAGTCTGTTTGCTGCGCAAGGCGGGATTAAAGCCATTGCAGCACAAGGTAAAGTTGAGATTCAAGCACAGTCAGATGCTTTAGATGTATTTGCCAAACTCGGCATCACGATTTCTTCTACAGAAGATCGGATAGAAATCAGTAGTCCCAAAGAAGTTTTGATTACGGGTGGTTCATCGCAGATTGCTCTGAATGGCTCAGGAATTTTTCCAAAAACGGGTGGGAAATTTGAGGTTAATGCTGGACAACATATGTTTAAAGGTGGAGCTAAAGTTCAGTCCATACTACCAAGTTTTAGTAGTTTAGCTATGAATAAAGAGAATTATTCGTTTACAAATCGCATAGACACTTTTGATGTTTTTAAAGATACTGACTTTTCTGAGGTAAAATATAGAGCCTTACTGAAAGGACAAAAAACTTACAAAGCTGGAGTGTTAGATGAATATGGTAGAACAGAACGTTTTGTAAGTATTGATAATAAACAGGAGGACATACAGGTTGTAGTAGATGAACCAATTTACGAGTGGTCAATTATTGATGAGGATTTTGAAGAACCAGAAAATAATGAGGTAGAAGGTTAAATTTATGAAATTTGAAGTTTTTTTTAAAGATAGAGCTGGGAATCCTGTTGATGGGTTACGCTATAAAGTATCAGTTTTAAATGATGAACAAAAAAAGACAAAAAGAAAACTAGTTGAGTTCACTACAAAGAATGGTAAAGGTAAGGGGGGCTCAATAGTTGGTATAGAGCAATTAGTTTTTGAAGTAATGGATTTTCCGACACCATATAAATCGTGGACGGAAATAGGTTATTTTTCATATAATAAGAGAATGGGTAGAGATGAGAAGAGAACAATAATAGTTAATGTCCCATCAATAATAATAAATACAAAAACATTTCAAAAGCAAGAAGTGGCGGGTAGCTATGAGCGGAGAACACAAGTTATAAACAAAAAATTAGATAAAAATATTTATTTATATCCAAGTATTATAAAACATACAGTTAAATCGGGTGAAAATTTAAATTTTATTGCAAAACAGCATGGTGTTTCTGTTAATGATATTAGTATGAGGAATAAAGGAATTAATGTTAATGCTATTAAAGTAGGGCAAATTATTATCATAAAAGATGAAATAGATGCTAAAAGAAAAGAATTAGCGGACCATAAAAAATATAAGAAGTATATAAAAGAAAAATTTCAAATATCCAAAAATAACTCTAAAGTTGTAGTGGAAATTGAAGTAGATGTGAAAGGGACTCAACTTATGTATGTAAATGTATCTGGAGCAATTGCTGCGGTTATTGGGGTGGGTGCTAGTATCCAAATTGGAGTGGCACGAACACCGAAAGGTCAGTGGGGAATATTTCTTGCTCCTGGGGTATCTGGTGTACAAGGAACTCCTTCTGTTTCTGTAGAAGGAGGTTATTTATTAAGTGAGGCTAAAAGTTTAGATGATTTAGCTGGTTTTGGATATTCTATGAATGTGAATACATATGCATTGGTTGGTGCTTCAACTGTTGCGGCTTCAGGTTTAACTCCAGAAAAAATATTTGATGGAGACTTTAATGAAGGAACCACAATGGGCGGGGGACTTGAAGCTGGAGTTGGTATGGGAGCTAATATTCAACATAACCTTAGTTATACATTTGTCATTCCTTTAACAAAATAGGACTCTTTTAAATGAAGTTTTTGTTTACTGCATTGATATTGACATTGAGCCTAACAGGTTGTGATGTTAATGCGGATAAAGCTAGCGCGGAAGGTCAATATATTGATTTATCTGAAATTGATGAAGTAATAAAGAGTCAAGATGATAATGAAAAGTTAAATTATTTCAATGCTTTATTAGCTAAGGCTGAAGATAATGATCCTATTGCGCAGAATTTAGTAGGGGTTGTCTTTGAGAATGGCTATTTAAATCAAAAGATGGACATTAAAAAAGCAGTTCATTGGTATGAAAAGGCAATTAAGAATAATAATGGGGTAGCTGAAAATAATATGGGGAGTTTATATGCTCATGGAAATGGAGTTAAACAGGACTATGAAAAAGCTTATACTTATTTTACAAAAGCAATGAATAAAAACGTGCCAGAGGCTATTAACTCAATTGGATTTATGTATTTTAACGGATTTTATTTTGAAAGGGATCTTAAAAAAGCATGTGAATATTATGAAAAATCAGCAAACTTAGACTACGGTTTGGGAGCTGCAAATACTGCTAATTGTTATTATGAGGGTTGGGGGGGGATAAAAGATAAACATAAATATTTTGAATACTCTTTAAAGGCTGCTGAAAAAAATTATGCACCTTCACAATTTAATGTTGCAGTTATGTATAAGAAAGGAGAGGTAATAGATAAGTCTATGACGAAAGCTGTCTACTGGTACGAAAAGGCAGTAGAGAATAATGAACCTCGTGCTGCTTATAATTTAGCCTCATTGTATGAAAAAGGTGATGGAGTAGAACAAAATTTTGACCTTGCATATGCTTATTATACTTTAGCGAATGAGTTCGGGTTAGAGATAGCTAGAAGCAAGTTGCTTGAGTTAGAGAGTAAAGTCGTTAAAGAAAATATTCGAATTTTAAAGAATGGCGAGAAAATACAAATTGTAATAGATGATCCTAATAGTAAATGGGAGATTAAGGATGAAGAGGAAGGAAAAAAGTAATAAAGTTGGAACTGTGAAGAATTGATAGTTGAAAAAGCAGCGATAGACGCAAACACCAACTACCAGCTTCAGTTGTGTATGACCAATATAGCGTTCCATTTGAAGGCTTTAGTGTCGTACCACATGATGATGGAAGTTTATTGCTGAATTTTGGTTCGAACTGGAATTTCTATTTTCATAGTTTTAATGCTGGAAAATATTATCATCTCGTTCAATAATTTAATGAGCAGACTGATGAAAAAGTGGTCTGGGTATCATCTGCGCAGTTTGGTCGAAACTAAGATGCATTGTATCAAATTATTAGGCGATAAACTCAGCGCTAGGAATTTTGACAGCTAAGTCAACGAGATTCATGCACGTGTGGCAGTCTTAAATAAATTTACAGAATTAGACCGAGCTCACACCCAAGTTGTCACTTAAATTTGAGTCGCTTAGGGGTATTTTATTTTTTAAATCTTTGTGCAAAAAATTATAGTAGTATCGATGACTATATTAAAAACATGGATGAAACATCAAAAGTAAGTAAAAGTTTAAAGTGGGGTGGAAGATTAGTTTTTGCTTGGGATATTTATGGCAGTGTAAATTCAGTGGCTTAGGTCTATGAAAAAGGTGTTCCAGATGGTACAAGGAAAGAAATTTTAAAACAAACTGGTAAAATTAATGGCGGCCTATTAGGTGCAAGAATTGGAGGGAGCATTGGAACAGCCATCGGTGGTGTAGTAATAGGCGTTGTTGGAGGAACTGTTGGCCTTCCTGTTCTGGCCGTTGTAGGAGTTATAGCAGTTGGAGGTACGGCAGAGTAAAACTTGAAGTGCGACATAAACCACCTAATTAATTTAAAGGGTTTATGGAGTATATAAAATTGTCATACCATCATCTTAACTTTGAAGATCGTACTGCATTAATGCTTGAGTCAAGAA
>NZ_MVOM01000096.1:0-6173 GCF_002018895.1 Acinetobacter sp. MF4640
AACTTGCGACACTAAACTGGGTAGATTGGTTCAATAAAAAGCGTGTACACAGTGCACTGGGTTATGTATCGCCTTTTGAGTTTGAAGCAATGTACTATGATAAGATTAACCCGTTAGGTCAGGTGGCTTAACTTAAATAAAAAAGTCTCCGACAAACCCGGTACGGTTCAAAACTGAAAAATCCATTGAGTTTAGAACTGTAATGTGGATTTATTCAATTAGATTTGATGTAAGTTGTTGATTTTACATTTTGCCAGTTTAAGACATTAATGTAAAAAGACAGTAACATGAGTGATGTGTTGTGTTGATACCTTAATTGCATCGATTTCCCGTTTTAACTTTTTCTGATGTTCAATTTCTTCTTTTTGCTACTTCTTAACTAGAGCCTCCAATTTTTTTCTTTCAAGTTCTTCTACTTTTGATAAGTTCTGATTTTCTTTAAGCGGCTTGGTATGAATTGCTGTTTTCTTTTTTTTGAAGCTCGGCAACCTTGATTTGATATCTAGAAAGTTCCTGCTCTTTACGGCTAATTTCAGAATTAACTGTTTATTTGAATTCTATTGAAGATAATAAACTAGTTTAGCTAAAGGGAAACATCAAGAAAGGCCATCCTAAATTTTTTACAATGGACTGAATAAGGCTTATTTAAAACTGACTAAAGAAAAAGGGGTGTTGGGAACTTAAAGTAAAGGTGGTACTTAAACTGGTTACTAAATATCGAGTAGTCTCGATAATAAATATATAAAATAATAACTTACAATTTAATATGATGCGTATCATACGCATCATATATAAAGCTTTCTATTTTGATATAATTGATCCAATCAACCCCTTATTAGGTTTCATTTAAATTCCATGAGTCTTACTGAAATTAAAGTTCGCCAAGCTCATTGCAAGGAAAAAACCTGTTTTTTATCCGATGAAGATGGGCTTAGCCTGAAGATTGAACCGAGTGGAAGAAAATCTTGGTGCTATCGCTATACAGATCCACAAACTAAAAAACGTCGACGCATTCAGTTAGGTCTTTATCCTGATTTATCGCTGAAAAAGGCACGACAAGTCAGAGATGACTTTAAAGACAATAATTTCTGTTTTGAACATGATACTGCCTCTAATGTCATCACCTTTGGTAAGGTCGGGGAGGAGTGGTTACAGTTCAAACTGAAGAATGCCTTCAACGATCTACCCCGCTGTGGTGTACTACAGCTAGCAGAAAGATGCTTACAGCAAGATATTTATCCAGACCTTCAGGATTTACCTTTTCAAAACATCAAGCGTTATGACCTGGTTTCAGTAATCAAAAAAATAGAGGGACGCCAAGTAAAAGAACCTGTCAAGAAAGCTTGTAGTTATTTGAACCAAATTTATGACTACGCTGTAGCGATGGGTTATTGTGAATTCAACATCGCGCATGGTTTAAATAAAATCGCCATTAACAGTAAAATCAAGAAGAATTATCCGTATTTGAAAGCGGAGGATATATCTGATTTTAAGTATAAATTACAAAAATTGGATGCCCATCCGATTATTAAAAAAGCACTGATGTTTAAATTATATACTGGAGTGCGAGGGGCTGAATTGTTATTGTCTGAGCCTCATCATTTTGATTTAAATGAAAAAATATGGAAAATACCTGCCTTGCATATTAAACAGTTTCGACGAAAAGTCATATTAGGCCATGAGATTCCAGATTTTTTAGTTCCACTTTCAAATCAGGCTTTAGAGATTTTGAAAGACGTCATGCAGTGGTCATACGGTGAAAAATACCTTTTTACTAGCCCTCGCAAACGCAATCAACCGATTCATTTTAATACTCTAAATATGGCCATACGTAAGATGGGGTATGGCAAACATCAACTATCTTCTCATGGATTACGTTCAACTTTTAGTACCATTTTGAATGACTCAGGTTTGTTCCAAGATAATTGGATTGAGGCACAACTTTCACATATTGATAAGAACCGTACCCGTGCCAGCTATAATCACGCTGACTATTTAGCTCAACGGACTGAAATGATGCAGTGGTGGGGTGATTATTTAAGTACTAGTAAGTGAAAATCGTACTTTTAAACATAAACTTAAAACATGATGGGGTGTCAAATGGATAGTAAACAATATACTTACCGTGTTAAATGGTCAGCAGAAGATAATGGGTATGTTGGATTGTGTGCTGAGTTTCCATCATTGTCTTGGCATTGTCAACAGCATGATGCGGATCAGTCTAAAGCATTCTCAGGAATAGAGGAGCTCGTTGCTGATGTTGTCGCTGATATGATTAGCACTAATGAAAAAGTTCCTACACCACTCTCCGGAAAAATATAGTAGGCAGTTTATTGTCCTTGTTCTCAGTGGTTCAACAAAAACTAGCCCTTGAAGCTGCAGAACGTAGTGTGGGCATGAACAAGAATTTATGCTTCATATATTCTGTAAATCGTATGAATTTGAATTAATAGGTATTTTTAAAGAAAGTTTTCTTTGATTTAGTGCTTTTATATAAAAAAATAATTTTTAAAAATAACTTAGGCTAATTGATAAACACTATCTGGAAAGATTAAAAGAAAATATTTTTTAATTTCTGCTAATTCATTTAAGTTAGGTTCCCTTTCAAGCAGTTGAAATGTCCAAATAAGTACAGCCTGATGATTATCATAGCAAGAATTGACTCCAAGAAAATTAGCCATTCCATAACCCCTATCGATGTTCATTTCTTTAATTAGTTGATTTCCCAAGTCACGAGCTTGCTGGCTGATCCATAACTCATTTGGCAACATGGCGGTCATCTCCACAAAATAATCTAATGCAGCTTCAATCCTTATATTTAAAAAGTTATAATTTAGTTAAAATAGATAAATTATGCTTTCTATAAGTTGTAATGATCTGCTGTAGGTTAATTTTAGCAGAGTATTACTCAGTCAACAACTTAAAATAACTTTTAGTAGGTTATTTTTTTGTAAATGAATTGATATATGATTACTTGTAAGTTATCCAGCCTCATGGGCGATCGAAGAATTTTAAAATTAAGTGATGTGGTACATGCGACAGGCATCAATCGTAATACGCTGACAAGTATGTATTATGACCGTGCTATACGTATCGAATTGCCAGTCGCTGATAAGTTATGTAAATACTTTAACTGTACGATGAATGATTTGTTTGAGTTTAAGGACGAAGTTGAAGAAAAAGATTAACCAATACTTCTTTTGATAAGTTTTCTCTACAGGTCTAATACTGAATTTTATAAAATTTCATCGAAAACAGAGATTTACTTTATTATTTATATAAAAGAATCAATTGAATGATAGAGGTTTTTTTCTTATAACTTAATCAAGAAGAGGGCTAATGACCCACAATAGCGGTAACTATTGTGGGTTTGTTCCATGTAATGCAAATTGCAGTACAAGGAATTTAAAATGACTTCACTGCTCATCTTACGTTGCTATTGTACTTATTGCAAGATTTTGAGTCTTTTTACATGATTTTTTCATTTCACAATTTAAATTACTTCTTTTAATCAAGTCGATAATTTGGGGTGCCAAGGCCTGTCGCCATAACATTTGAAATTGAACGTTCTATAGATGTCCGTAATCCATCGAATAGCTGAACCTCATTTGAGGTGCGAAGATAGTCCAATATATTTTCGCTCAAGAATTCTATAATTGCTTTGGGGTTTCTAATTCTAAATCGGTCACTTTCAGCCAGTTTGATGAGATGTGACCGGTCTGGAAATGCTTTACTACCAGCCAGTTTGAATGCCATTTTATGATCAATGGATTCATAGATCAGGGTATGGGTAAGATCAAAGGGTGGTGAAACAAAAATGTTCTTCATATCAGGAGAATATTGCAGAGCAAAGTTTTTAAGATGCTCGTCGCCATTGCCGATTAAACAGTTGAATACGATGTATTTATACATTTTTTCAACTTCAGCTACGCTACTCGTATATAGATAAGTTGCTTTCAGCAGAGTTTCATAGCTACTGGTATATTTCGCATTTGGCCCATTCGACTTTTTCATGAGCGTCGTAAAGTCTTCATAGCCGAGTTTTGTACCATCGCTGGACCGATCAAACCGTTCTACCACATAGGTTTCTAAATTTTCGGACAAGTACGTTTTGGGTGGCTCAAGTCCACAATGCCGCGCAGCTTGCATACAGACAAACTCATTGAGAGTCACCGTGTTAGAACCCATTCAAAATGTCTATATTCTCACCAATAAAAATGATCAATATTTAATCAATTTGTCATTTTTCTCTGGCTTATCAATACCCCACATCCCGAAACTATCCCCAATTTCTGCGGACAACTCTTGGGATAAAAAATAACCAATTTTGTACGCTTTGGCTCACACCAATTCCGGCCCTTTGCGCCTATACGATCTGGCTGCAATTTCCTATGATGGATTCATCAGGAACAGGAAGTTCCACACAATAATAAGAACATAGATACGCACAAGGACTGTAAGGTACGACAGGAGTTATACCGAGCGAACCCATACGAAAAAGCCCAACAGGATGTTGGGCTTTTTATTATCTACATTTAAGGGTTAATCAATCTTAGTCGATTCATTTTGGTTGATAAATTTAATCAGCGAATTTTGGACAAACTCATCAAGTTCAATCTCTTTTTCTTTTATGATGGTTTCTATCTTTGCTATAGTTTCGCTTTCTAAATCGAACTCTATTTCAGCTGATGTTTCCATAAGTAAATCATAGTTATTTTCGACCATCTTTTTAAAGGTTTCTTTTAGATCATTTTTCGATGGAATATTGAAAGATAAGCGTAATGAGCTATTGATAATTTCAACATGGGTATACCCTAAATATTCAGTACTTTTTCCAACAAATCCTAAGTGCTTCATAAAAAACCTTAAATGAATATAGTAAATAGCTCTCAAAGGAGAGCCATTTAAATTAAGCCAGACTCTCTTTTACAAATTTTGGATCAACAATAAATAATCGAATAAGCGATGTTGCTGCTCCTGATGGTCTTCTCGCACCTTGTTCCCAGGATTCAAGGGTACGTCTTGATACGCCAAGAATCTTAGCAAACTGATCTTGTGTTAGTTGAGCCTTTCTACGAGCTAACGCAACATCTGTCTCAGTGATTACTGTTCTTTTCGCTGCATTATTAGCAAGCATATCGTCGATGCCTTGTAATATTTCAGCTTCAATATCCCTAGTTTCTTCAAAAGATTGCAGTTCTTTTTCAGTCATTAAACGAGTCATTTAGTTTCTCCACCAATGTTTGAAGAGTCTTCTTACTAAGCTGTACAGTTTGCTTTTTACTGTACAAGGTTAATAACCAAATCTCTCCATTTGCTAAACGATTAAAGTAGATGACTCTGACACCACCACTTTTACCTCTACTACCGCTAGTCCATCTAATCTTACGAATACCGCCTGCATTAGGCTCAACATCTCCTGCTTCAGGGTTTAATGCTAAAAATGTTTTGAATTCCTCATATTCTTCCTGAGTCCAATAAACAAGACAGTATTTAGTAAATAATGGGGTCTCACATATTGTATACATTTCTTGCATTCATACTACCTTGTAGTAGTTTATTTTATACCACTTTGTGGTATTTTAAAATACTAATTTTTAATTCATAGGATTAAAGACGATGTACTATTTTGCAGAGGATCCCTTCTAGGTAATGTTACCTAGGAGGAACAATGAAAAGACTAAAACATCAATACAGGCAATGAATACAAAGTACTCGACATGATTATCTTTGGAAAATTTACCCTAATGTCAGAAGCTCTATATTTAAGAAATTCAGTACTCAGCAAGAACGTAGCTTTTATTTCTTACATCGTATTGAATACAAAAGCTATTCGCTTAAAATTCGTGTAGCACGTGGTACAGGCTTACCTCATGTTTGGGATGATTTTCCGACTTACGTTTATAAAGTTGCTAAAAGTTGGAAACATAATTCTAAGAGAGCACATCAGTACTACAAAGAACATGAGCAAAAATAAAAAATGGGAGCTGATAGCTCCCATTTTTTTATGTTATTCACCAATTAAAATGTCTATGCGATAAACCATTTAAAATGTCCTATAAAAAATGAGCTGATTAATTATCATATTCGGCTCTTGTTATGAGCCGAATAAGTGCTATATTCAACTCATCTGAAATTTTAGATGAGCGATTGAAAATGCAGAAATGGATTTG
>NZ_MVOM01000097.1:0-5296 GCF_002018895.1 Acinetobacter sp. MF4640
GAATTAATTATTTAAAGTAAATTTTGGCTATTCATTTAAGTAATTATTAGCCTTATAACGAAACTAAAAATTAATTTACGTAATAAAGATACTTCGTCGTTCAGTGATTTTTAACCCAGTATAGGGCTGAAAAATCAGATTTAACCTGATTGTTGACGTGGCTAAACCAAAACAGAAGCAGACACTTTAATCAGGAAAAACACTTTTCCGAGAGGAAGAAAAATGGATTTAGCGGTAGCAGAGGAAATGCTACTTTTAATATATAGAGGATATAAGAATGACAAGCGATACCATCGTAACAGGAGACAATAAAACCGATGTCTCCTCCACGGATACCATTAAACAGGCGCCAAAACGTCTATGGATGACGGCTTTTGTCTTTGCTTTTCTGATTTTGCTCTGTGACGGTGCAGATATCGGGATTCTGGCTTTCAGTCTGACCAGTCTGAAAGCTGAATGGGGACTAACTTCTGTACAGGCCGGTGCATTGGGAAGTTATTCTCTTTTAGGTATGGGGATCGGAGGCTTTATTGGTGGATGGGCATGCGACAAATTTGGACGTGTCCGCGTCATTGTACTCGCCACCATCGCCTTCTCGATCTTGTCGGCCTACTCAGGTTTTGCTCAGTCTTATACTGAATTTGCAATTTTACGTACTCTTTCTTGCTTGGGTTTAGGCTGTTTATATATTGCCTGTAATACCCTGATGTCAGAATACGTACCGACCAAATACCGTACTACTGTACTGGCAACATTGATGACTGGTTTCACTTTAGGTTCATTGGTGATTACCATGATTTCAGGCTGGATTATTCCTGAGTTCGGCTGGCGTATGCTGTACTGGATCACAATTGCTCCATTAGCTTTGGGTATCCTGATGCACTTTATGGTGCCAGAGCCAGAATCATGGAAACGTGTCCGTGAAATGAAAAGAACTGGTCAGATCGTGGATAACGATGCCAAAAAAGGCAATCCATATATCACCATTCTTAAAGACAAAACCCATGGCAGAATGTTTATCTTATGGTCATTCAGCTCTGGTTTCTTGCTATTCGGTTATTTCGGTGTAAGTAACTGGCTGCCAAGTTATCTTGAAGCTGAATTAGGCATCAAGTTTAAAGAAATGGCCCTGTATATGGTGGGTACGTTTGTCACCATGATTTTTGCCAAAATTATTGCAGGTTATGTTGCTGATAAAATTGGCCGCCGTATTGTATTTGCTTTCGGCACCATGGGAACGGCTCTGTTTATCCCTGTCGTGGTGTATATGCATAATGCCGATAACATTGGCGTACTGATGCTAATCTTCGGCTTCCTGTACGGTATTCCATATGCCATCAATGCAACCTATCTAACCGAAAGTTTCCCGACTGGTGTTCGTGGTACAGCGGTGGGTGGTGCATTCAATATTGGTCGTATCGGTGCAATCTTCGCTCCAATTACGATTGGTTATCTTGCGATGCATGGTTCGATTGGTACAGGTCTGTTGGTAATGGGTGCAGCATACTTCCTATGCGGTTTGATTCCTGCCCTGTTTATTAAAGACCGTTTATACGATCCGCAAAAAGCAGAATAAACCCCACTTCGGAAGGCAGGTCAAATCGCTGCCTTCCTCTTTCTCCAAATATTGACCATACGTATAGAAAGGTCTCCTTTCATTCAGGATTAAAAATTTCTTTAGGGATTAAGAAATGAAAAAATTAGTTTTAGCGACATTATGTGGTATTGCTTCAGCACAGGCATTTTCAGCAGAAGCTTCTGAAGACCGTATGCAATTTCTTGAGTCACAGTTAAAGCAAATCCAGGCAGAACTAGAACAACAAAAAGCCGCGCAACTTGCATTAAAGAACCAGCAGGAACAAGCCAAAGCGCAAGACTCTAAAACGCTGAGTTCAATGGTAGATAATGTCGATGTTTATGGCTTGATCCGCTTTGATGGTGCAGTCGATTTCAAAAGTACTACTGAAGCCCGTGGCCGTACCATTAACCAGATTAATAAAGTACCTTTTACTGAACCGGATTCTGTACGTTCCGATTTTACTGCGGCTGCCAGCCGGATTGGTTTCCTGGCCAAAGATCTAGGAGGCAATCCGAATGTTTCTGCTCGTTTAGAAGCCGACTTCTGGACCAACAATGGTAAAGGCGATGGTGGATTACGTATCCGTCATGCACACTTAAAATACTATAACTGGACGTTTGGTCAGGCCTGGTCATTGATGTCAACACCAGAGATTAGCACTGAAGCTGTCGACTACAGCTTGTTCCTGGGTGGATCAGTCTTACGTACACCTCAGGTGAGCTATGCTTTCAAACTTGATCCGGAAAATACCTGGAATGTCGGTCTGGAGTACATGGCCGGTGGCGATCGTTCTTCTGCCTTACCTGCCTTAAGCACTAAATATGTTCATCAATCAGGCCCTCTTCATTTATTAGCTCAAGGCTTTGTCAATCAAAAGCAAGCGCAAACAGATACAGGTGATATTGAAAAAGTTGGCTGGGGTGTGGGCGTTGGTGGACGTTACCGTTTAGATGATCAAAACTCAATTCAGGGGAACTATTTCCATATGGTCGGTGATCAGCGTATTGCAGCTTTCTTGACTCAAGGTTCAACAACCGATGGTGCTGCCTGGGGTGGCGATTATTCAGTCGATCCAATCAATAATGAACTTTTATTGAATGAGTTCAATAGTATAAATATTGGCTTCACGCATAAATTTACGCCGAAACTACGTAGTAGTATTAATGCCAGCGTGGTTGATTTTGATGATTCTAGCGATTATGCCAAAGCCAATCCGGAAACCAATAAGCGCTTAACCGACTATGTGGCTAACGTGATCTATTCTCCTGTTCCAAAGATTAATTTGGGTGCAGAATATCATCATGGCAAGCGTGAAACCTTTGACAATAAGGAAGCAGATATTTCGCGTATCAACCTCTCTGCCAACTATAGTTTTTAAAGCCTCAGGAGACAAGGATGTCAGCCCAAGGGCAAATTTCACGCCGTTTCATGTTCATGATGGCAATGACCTGCGCACTCTGCGCAGGTTGTAACTATTTTAACCAGCCCTTGATTTATTCTATTGCAGAGGATCTGCAGATCAGTGTGGCTCAGTCTGGCTGGACTGTAGTACTGACCCAGATTGGCTATGCCACCGGATTATTTTTGTTTGTCCCTTTGGGTGACTTGTTCGAAAAACGGTTGTATATCTGCAGTTTGATGTTCTGTACCGGATTGGCGCTTATTGGGCTTTCAGCCAGTACCAATCTGCATATGTTGTATGGCTTTACCCTGCTCGCCTCTTTTTGTTCGATTACCACCCAGATTCTGATTCCTTTTGCTGCCAACCTGTCTCAGCGAGAAAAAAGTGCTGAAGTGGTCGGTCTACTGATGAGTGGTGTATTGGTCGGCATCCTGTTTGCCCGAACTGTATCAGGATTAATTTCTACCTTATGGTCTTGGCATGCCGTATACCTATTAAGTGGCTGCTCTATCCTGTTGCTCAGTATCGCCATGTGGTATCAGTTACCTAAGGAGAAAAGTCAGCTACAGATGAGCATCTTGCAGATTTATCGCTCACTATTTACCTTTGCTAAAACCGAACCGATGCTGATTCGACGCAGCATCATTGGTGGTTTGGGCTTTGGTATGCTGAGTATTATTTTTACCACCATGACTTTTGTGCTGGCGGAAGCACCCTATCATTTTAATGATTTCCAGATTGGCTTGATGGGGATTGTCGGTGTTGTCGGCATCTGGTCATCCCAATGGACGGGGAAAATGATTGGCCGGCATCGGGAAAAATGGATTGCACACTTGGCCACATGTGGACTGATTCTGGCCTGGATTCCCTTGTTCTTTGCCCAGAGCTACTTATGGATTTATATCCTGGGCTTAATTCTGGCTTATTTTGGAATTTCCTGTTTGCATGTCTTGAACCAGAATCTGGTCTATCGAATCTCGGTAAAAGCGCGTTCACGAATTAATGCCATTTATATGACCTGTTATTTTTCAGGCGCTGGTCTAGGGGCATTTTTATCGCTACATTTATGGAAAAGCTATGGTTGGTCTGCCTGTGTCATTTTAGGTTTTATTTTTGCTCTACTCATATTTAGTATTAACCGCTATGACCTAAGCCGCGAACGCAATTTAGCCGATAACCCATTACAGTCTTAATATAACCCGAATCGCGGATAAGAAATTGACTTGAAAAACATGAGGACTAGAGCCATCAGTTGAGTTACCACACAAAACTCACAACTCTAGTCCTGATGTTTAATAGTACCGAATTATTTTGCGTAATTGATGATTTCTTTATTAAATTTGAAGCAACTTATTGGACATTTCTCAAACAGAGTTCTCATTCTGTAAGAATTCGAACTGCCCAACTGACTATCTCGGAAATTAGTTTTATCGCCATTTGGTATAAGTGTTCTCACTTCAATAATTTCAAAGCATTTTTTTCATGGCTGAAACAGGATAAAAGTCATTTATTTAAGAGCTTACCCTGTTATCAACGGATGATTCACCTGATTAATATGCATCAATTAGCACTACATGCTTTACATGTAGCTGTAATGAAAGCTCAACGTAGCCAATATTTATGGATTGATTCAACCACTTTACCTGTCTGTAAAAATCAGCGTATTCAACGCCATAAATCATTATCTAAAATTGCATCTCGTGGTAAAAGCTCAATGGGCTGGTTCTATGGCTGTAAATTACATGTTGTGATGAATCAACTTGGAGAAATAGTTTGTTCAGCATTATCCAACGGACATGTGGCTGACATAAGAATGGTTGAGCATTTAGTTGACGGCTTAGAAGCTAAGCTTTACGCGGATCGTGGCTATATCAGCCAAGATTTAAAAAGTAGGTTGAAATCTCAAGATATTGATTTAATTACTTATCATCGAAAAAACATGCAGGCTATACAACTCTCTGAATCAGATGAATATCATTTGAAACAGCGCAATAAAATAGAAACGTTATTCAGCTTATTGAAAGGTCAATACAATTTGGTGACGAGTAAACCCAGAAGTATGGCAGGCTTTTTAAGTGGGATTTACGCATCTTTATGTGCATATCAACTCACCCATCAAAATAAGCCAAAAATTCAAATTATGAAATCATTGGCTTAAACAGGATTCGGGTTAATATAATCCAAATATACGCCAATCTCAACTTTTTAAGTCATTGAAATAAAAAGGACATAACCTCATTTTAAATCCGTCTATGAAAATAAAATTACAGTTATGTCCACTGAAGAATTTATCATCATTGTCTATTTAATCATAG
>NZ_MVOM01000098.1:0-4830 GCF_002018895.1 Acinetobacter sp. MF4640
GTTTGCCTTTTGATGGCGCATACCATTGCGTAGCAGGATCAAACCAAATGGCAATATTTCCGCGACTCATGAGTGCTCGGTTATATGCGGGCCAATTGGTTGTGCGGTAGATTTTGTGTGTAGGCTTCTTCATTTGAAAATTATATCGCTGAAAAACCCTTTACAGATAGGTTTGTGCAACAAAGCCTTAAAGGATGGTAAAAAGCGTTTTCTTGATTTAGTTCTGGCAATCAATAAAGCCTTCTCTTTATGCAGCACCTTGGATGAAGCGAAGAACCTGCACAAAGAAATTGCCTTTTACTCAGCCATTAAAGCGGTCATTAGCAAGCATACCTCTGTAGATCGTAAACTGTCGCAAGCGGAAAAGGACAGTACGCTAAAACAGATTCTGGACAATGCTGTCATTGCTGATGGCGTAACAGATGTCTTTGCAATGTGTGGTTTGGATAAACCTAATATTGGCTTGCTTTCAGATGAGTTCTTGGAAGATGTACGGCAGATGCCATACCGTAACTTGGCAGTTGAACTTCTGGAAAAGTTACTCAATGATGGCATTAAGGCAAAGACGCGAAACAATGTGGTACAGGAAAAACGCTTCTCTGACCGTTTGCAGGAAACCTTGAGGAAATACAATAACCGAGCGATTGAAACTTCTCAGGTCATTGAAGAACTCATTCAAATGGCAAAAGAATTTCAGGCAGAGATGCAGCGTGAAGCTGCACTTGGTTTGAATCCTGATGAAATCGCTTTCTATGATGCTTTGGCAAACAATGAAAGTGCTGTCAGAGAGCTTGGAGACGATACGCTGAAACAGATCGCACGAGAGATTACAGAGAAGCTTAGGAAGTCAACGACAGTGGATTGGCAGGTTAGGGATAGTGTGCGTGCTCAGCTGAAAATATTAGTACGTCGTACTTTGCAGCGATGGAAATACCCGCCTGATAAAGCGGCTGAAGCGATTGAGCTTGTGATGAAGCAAGCTGAGCAGTTGTCGAATGCGTGGACGACTAGCTAAAAAATCATTTATAAAGAACGTAATGTACACAAAATAATTTACATGCTCTTCTTGGGCGAAACCTTTGAAAAAATAGATAAAGTTACAATAACCAATGTATTTTGGGGGGAACAATGCGTATCGAAAAAGTTAGAGTTGAGGGGTATAGACTTCTTGAAGATATTGAGATTGTATTAGAAAAGAATTCAACTGTGATTGTAGGGCGAAATAATAGCGGAAAAACATCTTTTACTAGCATATTTGATTGTTTTTGTGGTGAGTCAGGAGCCCGTTTTAGGTTGGAAGATTTTTCTAGTTTGTCTCGTGAGAAGTTTTTAAATGCAAGAAAATTGAAAGAAGAGGGGGCAAGTCCAGAGCAGATATATAATACACTGCCTATAATCACTCTTTCTTTGACATTTCGATACGATAGTGATGCCCCGACTTTAGGGCCTCTTTCACCATTTATCATTGATTTAGATATGGACTCTACAACAGCGATTGCTTGTATTGAATATAGGCCTGTCTTAGCAAAAATGCATTTGTTGTTTGATATACCTCAACCACCAGTAGGTATGGAACCTCAAATACATTTTTTTAAGTGTTTACGTAATAACTTATCAAAAATTTACGAAGTGCATGTTAGTGCAATAGATCCGACGGATAAGTCTAATAAGAGAAATTTCGAGGATACTTCAGCATTCGCAGCATTATTACAATGTAACTTTGTTCAAGCACAAAGAACTCTTGATAAGACAAAGCTTGGTGAGGCTGATGTTATCGGAAAATTACTTAGTGAATTGTTTAAAACAGCTGCTGCACCAACGGCTACAGAATCTGATCAAGAGTTAGCTGCGAAATTAAAGAAATCTGTTGAAGATATTGAGCTTAATGTTCAAAGTGATTTTGACAAAATGCTCAAAAAGTTATTACCTGTTATGGGGGTGATGGGTTTTCCAAGTCTTAATGATACTGAATTAAGGCCTGAAACTTCATTAAATGTAGAGGCACTTTTGTCTGGGCATACAAAAGTTGTTTATAGTGGTACAGATGGTGTGCATTTACCTGAGGGATATAATGGTCTTGGTACGCGAAATTTAATCTATATGCTGCTACAACTTGAAAGCTATCACAAAATTTACCGATCTCAAATTACTCGCCCTTCAGCCCATTTGATATTCATTGAAGAACCTGAAGCTCATTTGCATCCACAGATGCAGGAAGTTTTTATTAATCAATTAAATGTTGCTATTCAAAAGCTTTCGAGTGCCTATCCAGCAGAAGACGTTTGGAATGTTCAGTTTATTATTACTACACATTCTTCTCATGTTGCTAATGCGGCATGTTTTGATGCAGTAAGATATTTCTATAACCAAAAAGATGCAGTGAAAAGTATTAGAAATACTAAAGTTAAAGATTTTAAAAAGGGTATGCAAACAATATCTGTTACTGATAAAGAGTTCTTGCATAAATACATGACTCTGACTAAGTGTGATCTTTATTTTGCAGATAAAGTGATTATGGTTGAGGGGACAACTGAACGGTTATTAATGCCTCGCCTCAGAGAATTAGTTGATAAATCCTTACCAGAACATCAAAAATTAGCAAGCCAGTATGTAACTTGTATTGAAGCTGGAGGAGCTCATGCTCATCTTTTTTATCCACTCCTCGACTTTCTTGAACTTAAGACTTTGGTAGTTACTGATTTAGATTCAATCAAAAAGGTGGAAAAAGAAAATAATAAAAAAAAGAAAATTAACGTATGGGAAAAATGCCCAGTAGCGGAAGGTACGCGAACCTGTAATACCGCAATAAGATATTGGTTTGCTCCTAAGGATATTAAAAAGATAGAGGATTTTCATTTATCCCCAGTAGAACTTTCAGGCAAATCTCGCCACTGAATGCCTGTGCGCATACGATAAAGTATGCCTTCCAGTGTATTTCGGTGTTCATATTTATTGTAAACACGCCCTGTCTCTTTAAGTATTTGCTTTAGGGCTTCCTAGGCGTTATCTGTTAGCATTGTCCTTGGCATAGCAACGTCCGTTCTCGGTGGTATTTTTGATTTTTGGCGAAACCATTATACCTTGTTGCTATGCCGTTCATTTTTCACTCAAAGATCAACAGCCTCGTAAGCATCCGGCTAACACAGCCTTACCAAGCGATCCTATAAGCCTTAATTTAGTTCCCACCTAAAAACAAGTGGGGACTTAATCCATGAACATGGATATATATTCAGCAACACCTCCTGTTGCTAAAAAACGCCGAAAATACAGCAAAGAATTCAAACTCAGTATTGTCAATGCCTGCAAAAATCCTAATACCTCGATCGCTTCGGTCGCACTGCAACATAGTATTAATGCCAACCTTGTCAGTCGTTGGATCAGGATCTTCAGCCATCATGAGGGTGCCGTGCAGGATCCTACTCATGTGAATCCAGCATTTATTGCTTTGCCTTACACTGCTGCAATCAGCCAACCTATTGATGAGAGGATCACGTTGTGTATCACCGTGCCTCATACGAATAATGATATTCAGCTAAAATGGCAGACATCAGAAATACCTGCCTTGGCAGAATTACTCAAGGCACTTGCAACATGATCCGCATTGATGAAATCTGGTTGTCTACTCAGCCCATGGACATGCGTGCAGGTATGGATACGACCATGGCTCAGGTGGTGAGAGCCTTTGGCTACATCAAACCGCATTGTGCTTACCTGTTCTGTAATAAACGTGGCCATCGCATGAAAGTGCTGGTACATGATGGATTGGGCATCTGGCTGTGTGCCCGGCGGCTGGAACAGGGCAAATTTCACTGGGCTCAAGTTCACCAAGGTGAAACCGTGGCCCTCAGCCCGGAACAGTTACAGGCACTGATCCAAGGTTTGCCCTGGCAGCGCATTGGACGACAGCAGGTGGTGACGATGCTTTAAACCAGGCTCGACCATTCTGCTATTCTCCAAACGTTCTATTTCATTCTTCTCATGACCTCAGGCATACTGCGGTCATGAATACGCTGCCTGACTTAAGCCAACTGACCCATGAACAACTGCTGGAATTCACCAGGCAGTTGGCGCTGCAGCATCAGTCTCTAGCACAATCAAACCAACAATTGGATGCCAAAGTTCAACATCTTTCTATTCTCAATCAAAAATACGAGCATGAACTGGCGCTGTTTAAAAAGCACAAATTCGCCCAAAAGAATGAACACTTAACGGCAAAACAAATCCATCTGTGGGATGAAGCGGTTGAAGAAGATATTGCCGCGGTTGATCTAGAACTGGAACGGCTAAATGCAGATAAAACCAATGCAGCGACACAGAAAGCCAAAACCAATAAACCTAAACGTCGACCACTGCCAGATCATCTACACACCATCCGTATTGAGCATGAACCTGCATCAACCCAATGTGCTTGTGGCTGCCAACTCCGTCGTATCGGCGAAGATGTCAGTGAAAAACTGCATTTCAGACCGGCACAGTTCTATAAGGAACAGCATGTGCGTGGTAAATGGGTCTGTGATCAGTGTGACACTCTAACTCAGCAAGCGATGCCCGCCTATGTGATTGATAAAGGCATTGCTTCACCTGAATTGCTCAGCCATGTGCTGGTATCGAAGTATGCCGATCATTTGCCGCTGTACCGTCAGCGCCTGATCTATCAGCGGGCTGGCATTGATCTGTCCAGATCCACTTTATCTGACTGGATAGGTCGCTGCGGTGTAGAACTGGAACCTCTGGCCAATGCCTTAAAAGAGGTGGTACTACAACAGCAGGTGCTGCATGCAGATGAAACACCGGTCACCATCATGCGGATGGGTGAGAATGAGAAAAAAC
>NZ_MVOM01000099.1:0-4396 GCF_002018895.1 Acinetobacter sp. MF4640
CAATACCAGCGCACAGCCCAAAGAATGATTTCGCCCTGAAAATGCCGACCATGGAAAGGATTCATATGCTGCACCTTTAGCTAAAACAGTCTTCAGCTTACCATTCGTGGTTATTTGCAACAGTGCCAAATAGATTCATTTTCGATACTCTTACTTCAAAGCCAAAATTTTTCGGGCACCATTAAGTACGAATAAAGAAACCAGTATGCCAATGATTAAGTCTGGATAAGCTGATCCCGTCCACGCCACGAGTACACCGGCAAATATAACGCCCATATTTACGACAACGTCATTCGCCGAGAAAATCCAACTGGCTTTCATATGTGCGCCATCTTCTCGATGACCAGAAATAAGATATAAGCATGTCACGTTAGCTATAAGTGCGAGCAGGCCAATAACAATCATGAGCGTTGATTCTGGCTCGCTTCCAAACATGAATCGTCTAATGACATCAACAATCACGATAACAGCAAGTAATAACTGAATCCAACCTGCGAAATGGGCTGCTTTTATTTGATATTTCGCAGCTTTTCCGACGGCATATAGCGCAATACCATAAACGGCTGCATCGGCAAACATATCTAGAGAATCAGCAATCAATCCTGTAGACGCAGCAATAATACCGCTGATGAATTCTATAAAGAAAAGTAGAGCATTAATACCTAATAACAGTTTAAGTACTTTAGCTTGTCTCACAGGATCAGGTTCATTAGGTATATCGCCTGAAGAAAGCTGTATTTCATCAAGTTTCGCCCCAAAACCCAGTCCTTCGAGTTTAGCCGTAATTTGCTGAATCCCTTCATTATGGAAGACTTTCAGTTTTCGATTGGGAAGATCAAAAGTAAGACCTTTAACTGCTTCAATATCTGCAAGAGCCATACGGACCATTTGCTCTTCAGCAGAGCAATCCATTTTAGGAATGGTGTAGGTACTTGTTTGCTTAGCCTGTTGATTGCTTATATAAGTTTCAGTCTTCACAAGCTTTGCACCAAAACCCAAAGCTTCAAGTTTGGTGGTTATATTTTCATCTTTTTGATTATGTAGAACCTTTAAAGAACGGTTAGGTAAATCAAAGATGAGTTTTTGAACACCATCAATTGAAGATAGCGCCATACGAACCATCTGTTCTTCCGCAGAACAATCCATTTTGGGAACTAAGTATTCACTCATGTAGTGCGAATCTTTTAAAACGTCTTCAGTGCTTAAATTTTCTTTGGGATCAGAACCATAACAGGATTGAGCGGTATCTTCACAACTGTTTGAAGTGTTACAGCAAGGAGATGAAGATTTTTTTTCTTCCTCTTCACCACAACAGCTAAGCGTATTATCACAATTCTTTGAATTGTTTGCTTCTGCAATTGATGGATGATTTTCTTGTTGAGATTTCTTATCTTCGCATGGTGTTTCTTTACTACATCCACAACCACTCATAATTATACCCATTAAAAAAATTATAAACTTTGAATATTAGAATCCCTATAGTTACTATAGAGTCAAGAATCTTGGGAAATACTAACTCAATGCATTTAAAAATTGGTGAACTCTCTAAAAAAACCTCATGTTCAGTATTAACAATTAGGTTTTATGAAAAGGAAGGTTTAATTCCGGAACCGGAAAGAACGGAAGGAAATTACCGCCTTTACGATGTAGGCTATGTTGAGCGAATTAAATTTATTTTGAATTGCCGAACTTTAAATATGAGTTTGAATGAAATTCGTCAATTACTTACCTATAAAGACAAACCTGAGAAAAATTGTTCAGATGTGAATGAATTAATTGACTTACATGTCAGTGCTATCAGAGAAAATATAATCAAGCAACAAAAGCTTATTGAACAACTATCTGATTTAAGAGGTACTTGTGATGGTTTATGTACAATTGACCAATGTGGAGTTTTAAAAAATCTAGCTTGATTATCTAGACCTATGCTTTTTTCAAAAAATCGGCACTGTTGCAAATAACCACGAATGGTAAGCTGAAGACTGTTTTAGCTAAAGGTGCAGCATATGAATCCTTTCCATGGTCGGCATTTTCAGGGCGAAATCATTCTTTGGGCTGTGCGCTGGTATTGTAAATATGGCATTAGCTATCGTGAACTGCAGGAAATGCTGGCCGAACGGGGTGTGAATGTTGATCACACGACTATTTACCGTTGGGTTCAACGTTATACGAATCTAAAAATGGGAGCCTATAGCTCCCATTTTTATTGTTAAACGTTGAATCCTATATGTTTTCCTGTTGGAAGCTCTACATCAATACGGAGCTTCCCACCCATTGCCTCAACATACTTTTTCATGGTTGAAATCTTAAGATCATTGCCACGATTTTCTATTGCTGAAAGCGATGGCTGTTTTATTCCCAAAGTTTCAGCAAGCTCTTTTTGAGAAATTTCGAGTTCTTCACGAATAAGATGAAGCTGATTTTCTAGCAGTAATTCATCAGCCATTTTTTGAATACGGGCTTGGCTCTCTGGAGAGCGGCTAGCTAACAATTCTTGCAGAGTCTTAGCCATTAGATTTATCTCCTAGGGTAGTGAGATGAAGTTGGTATTGTTCATCTGCAATATCCAGCATGTCTTTATAAAAACGCTTTTTACCGCCTTTATCAGCAATACATAGAACAATAGCCTGTCGTAAGGGATCAAATGCGAAGAAAGCTCTTAAGGGTCTACCGCGATGTTGAACACGCAGTTCTTTCATATTGGTAAATTTAGACTCATACACAGTATCTACTAAAGGACGGCCTAAACTCGGTCCCTACTGCTGTAGAACAACCAGGGCAGCTAGGACCTTCTCTTGTGTAGGTTCATCTTGCTGTTCAAGCCACTGATTAAATAGATCTGTCGTAATGACTGTCCACATACCACAACCAAAATATAGATTATAGTCTATATTTTAGGGGCATTATGTTTGTTTTGCAAATGAAAAAGGATAGGCAATAAAAAAGCCCGACATCCTGTCGGGCTTTTCCATATTTGGCGCTTAGATCTGACTCCTGTCTGATCTCACGTTCCTTGTTGTTCATCTTATTCTTTTTATCTGGAGCATCCTGCTCTCTATGTCTTCATGATAGGAAATTTCCAGTATTGCGGATAGCAGCAAAGGGCCGAGATTGGTATGAGCCAGGGCTTACAAAATAGCCTAAATTTTATCCACAAAAAATGTGGATAGTTTTGGACATTGAGGCATTGATAAAATTTGAAAAATCTCAAAATTGGTTACTTTTTAAACAAAATTATTGGCAAGAACTATCAAAAACGCTCATAAAAAAGCCGACTTGTTTCCAAGTCGGCTTTTCGGGTTTGCGTCCCCGATTTTTTATAGCATAACTTTTTGAAATATAAAACTATTTTTATATGTGTTTCGTATAAGCACCATTATGTTAAATGAGGCGGATTATTCTCATTAATGATCCCAAAAGATTTTCTCCACGCTTGAGGACTTGTACCATATTTTTCACGAAAATTTTTTCTAAATGACACTGTATTATTAAAACCTGAAAGCTCGGTTATCTTTTCGATAGACAAGTTTGTTGTTTCTAAGAGTTCACAACTTAATCTGATTCTTTCAGTATTCAGCCAATCAACCAGGGTCATGCCTGTCGCTTTCTTAAAATGCCGTGTGAATGTCCTGCGTGTCATATGTGTCCGTTCAGCTAGGCTTTCAATATTATGTTGTACAGCTAAATTCGTTCTTAAAAAATCAAGTAATAGGTTAATTTGTGAATCTTGGCTCGATTCTGCTACTGGCTGTTCAATAAACTGAGCTTGCCCACCTTCACGGTGAGGCGGAATTACCATTACTCTAGAGACTTTATTCGCAATTTGTGCATTATAGATTTCACGTACCAAGTACAAACAGCAGTCTAACGCTGCGCCTGTTCCAGCAGAGGTTACGATCCTTTGGTCTTCTACATACAAGGCATCATGATCAAGCTGAACCTGTGGAAATCGCTCACTGAAATCTTGTTCAGCCATCCAGTGCGTAGCTGCTTTTTTATGGTCAAGTAAACCAGCATATGCTAATGCATAAGTTCCATAGCATAACCCTACAATTCTAATTCCAGTCTGATATGCACAATTTAGGGCATCGATAAGTACTTGTTCAGGCTCATGATTAAAATCATCCCATCCAGGAATAATAATAAGATCCGACTCTTTAATGAGTTCAATCCCACCATCAGGGATAATCATCATAGACTGTTCTGTTTTTACGGGTTGGCCATCTATAGAAAAAATTTTCAGATCAAATAAGCGTTTATCTTCAATCCTGATATTGAAAATGATATGGGGGATAGAGAAGTGAAATGGATTTATATTGGGATAAACGAACAATCCAATCACTGGTATAGCCATTCGGTCTACCTCTCTAAAATAATAAATATAGCATGTTGTCCC
>NZ_MVOM01000100.1:0-4073 GCF_002018895.1 Acinetobacter sp. MF4640
TCTTGCGTTTCCATTCGCCCTCACCTAGAAACTTCATGCCTGTAGAGTCTACGAGTAGATGCAGCCCATCGCTACTTTTTTGGTAGCTGATTGCAATATCAATATGCTTTTGTCTTCTACAAAGCGTACTGTAATCTGGTGCGGTCCAATTTAATCCGCAAAGTTTAATCAGACTTTGCACAAAGCCAGTGACCATACGTAAAGATAGACGGAATAAGGATTTAATCATTAAGCAGCATTGGATAGCTGCGTCGGAGTAGGTTTGATTTCGCCCTTGTTTGCCTTTTGATGGAGCATACCATTGCGTAGCAGGATCAGACCAAATGACAATATTTCCGCGACTTATGAGTGCTCGGTTATATGCGGGCCAATTGGTTGTGCGGTAGATTTTGTGTGTAGGCTTCTTCATTTGAAAATTATATCGCTGAAAAAGCCTTTACAGATAGGTTTGTGCAACAAAGCCTCCAGTTTGTAAAAGAAAATATTACTTTTACGGCCGAATCCACCCCGATGGATAATTTGATGCTGCAATTGATGGGTGCTTTTGCACAGTTCGAACGTGAGATAATTTTAGAGCGGCAAAAGGAAGGAATAAAACTCGCCTCTGCTCAGGGGAAGTACAAAGGTCGGGTGCATAAACTAAAGCCTGACCAAGCTGAAGCTTTACGACAAGCATGGAGGGAAGGGAAGTATCCATCAAAAATGGCATTAGGAAAAGCTTTTGGGATTAGTCGTCAGGCGGTATACCGATATTTACAAGTTAGTGAATAGCTTATTGGGATTGGCAACTAAATTTAGTTTAACTTATAAAAATCATGAAACATTGTTCGAATTTTAAGCGTGGAACATAAATAATCAATAAAAAGCCGCTCTGGTACCCTATGCCCCACAACGGCTTGATCTAATATACTGAAATTTAATGATAAATATCAAGTTGTTATTCCCAAGTAGAAATGTCCTACCTAATAACCAAATAGAAATGTCCTATATGGACATTTCCAAGTCAAGCACAGGATTCAGATTTCGTTGTTGAATTGCTGTTTTCTGTGCACGTCTGCTTGGCATCTTTTGAGAACGATTGCGTTTGTTTTGTTGTTCCAGTTCCTCATGCTGTTGTTGAATATGCAGCAATACAGAACTTAAACGTTTATTCTCAACAATCTCTCGCTGGTTGAGCTGACTTAACTTATCGAAGATGCTGTAATTGATTTTTCTTCCTTGATGTTCAATGGCTACCGTGCCATCTGGGTATTCCAGGAACTCAAGATATTTACCGATCAGCCTCTGATTTTCTGCCGTATTTTCCAGGAGGTATACGCATTTATCATAAGTAATGGTCAAGCTATTCGTGACCCTTCGAGGTTCACGCCAGGTAAAAATATCATCTAATTCCTCAGCTGTTTCAGTGACAGTCCGGTGTAAATCCTTGGGATTAAAAGCCATCTTGGCGAATTTACGATTAAACTGCTCAATAAAGCAGGGCAGCCACTTATTCGCATCTTCAATTGAACAGATACTTTGCAGGCGCATTTCTTTAATCAGACGGTCCTGCAAGGTCCTGTTGGCGCGTTCCACACGTCCTTTGGCCTGTGGTGAATTAGCGAAGATGATATCGATATTCAGGGTGCTAAGCACGCGTCCAAACTGGGTAATCTTGGTGTCTTTCTTGCTGCTTTGATTGACCCTAAAAACTGAATGTTTGTCACTGTAAAATGCCAATGGTTTACCGTGCTGTTCGACATACAGGCGTGTTGAAATCATATAGTCAAAGGCTGATTCTGATTCACAGAAGCGTAAATGCTGCAATTTTCCTGTGGCATCATCGATAAACACCAGCAAACAGCATTTAGGGGCTCGTCCTTCAAACCAGTCATGATGTGAGCCATCGATTTGGATCAGTTCACCATAACAATCCCGGTTGTAACGAGGCTGATACGGGCGTTTCAGGCGCTTACAGCGAGGAATCCATAAATCGGCTGCAATCATCCAGGAACGCAGGGTTTCTACTGAAAGATCGAATCCATGCATGGTGGTGAGCTTTTCATGCGCTAAAGTGGGTCCGAAACCATGAAGTTGATCAGAAATAATATTGAGGCACTTGAGCCTGAGTTCTTCAGGAAGTTTGGAATTGCTGGTTTGGCCACGACCGGCATGGGCTAATGCAGCTGGGCCTTGAGCTTTGTATTTTTGCAGTAAGCGTCTGATCTGACGTTCTGAAATATGCAGTAGCTGAGCAGCCTGGGATTGAGTGATGCGTTGATCACAGATTTCCTGCAAGACCGACAATCGTTTAAGTTCTTTATCCGACATAGACACCAACATATCAAACCGTCCGCTTCGATAATCGCAAAAGCGCATATTCTAAAAGCGGACATTTTTACTTTGGAGAAACCGGACATTTCTATTTTGGGCTTACACAAGTATTTCGTATAAGGTGTATTATGTTAATTTTAGAAATACTTACTAGTTCTTATAAGTATTTCCATAAAAATAAGTAAACCTTTTTTATTTATTTTGTTCCAATAAAACTTGCTTAGTTATTTTCCATCCTTCATCTTCAATAAAGCTAACTGTATAACGAAACTTATTAGCTGGCCCCATATTTCCTTGATCCACACCACCGAACTTATCATCAGCATAAGCATATGAGACTATTTCAAACTCACTTGGGCTAATTTGTTTCATTGATTGAATAAAACGGTAGTTTATTGAAGCTTTATCAGCATTCCAGAAAGCTTCGTTGTTATCACCAAAAGCATCATTTGTTGTTACTAATAATGGTCTATTTGGTGAAAATCGTGAAACCTCAGAAACATAATAAGAATGAGTTCCTGTTCCCCCATTGCATCCTATATCTCCATTCCAAAGGACATAGTAAGTTGAACCATTTTCAGAAGGCTTATCAATAGTAAAAATATCTTTTAGTTGAACTTTATCATTCATACAAGAAATCGAAGTTATGTAATTATTCATAATTCGAACAATGTTAGTTTTCTCAGACAACTCAGAAGCATAAGTTGAACCTAATGAAAAACTGCTAATTAGAATGCCAGCAATCAACTTTTTAAACACGGAATTCCCCCATAAAATTAATAATTGTAAAATTTGCCTATAGTAACTTGAGTTGGCTTTTAAAAGACTGAAAATTATTCAAAAAAATTTATGTTTTATATCTTTAATTAAATCCATTTAACATAATGGTGGTTATACGAAATTCATCTGTTGTAAGCCCCATACATTCAAGTTTATTTCTTGCATAAATGTATCCTATAGGATACATTACTCTTATGTACTCAATATATACCACTGAAGTCTTTGATGACTGGTTTACTAAGTTAAAAGACCAGCAGGCAAAAAGACGTATACAAGTCCGAATTGATCGGGTTGAAGATGGAAACTTTGGAGATACTGAACCAGTCGGTGAAGGTGTCTCTGAATTACGTTTCTTCTTTGGACCTGGCTACAGGATCTATTACTGTAAGCAAGGGCAAAGGGTCGTTATTCTTTTAGCAGGCGGAGACAAGTCTACGCAAAGTAAAGATATAAAACTTGCCCTACAACTAGCACAAGATTTAGAGGAGGAGCTGTAAATGGCTATCAAACTTCGTAAATGGGACAGTGCTGAACATCTTAAAACAGAAGAAGATATGCAAGCTTACCTACAAGCCTGTATAGATGAATCTAATGGTGATGCGGCATTCATTGCAAAAGCTTTAGGTAATATTGCTAAAGCTAAAGGAATGGCTCAATTATCAAGAGACACAGGTTTAGGCCGAGAAAGTCTTTATAAAGCACTTTCTGGCGATGTAAATCCAAGCTTTGATACTGTTATTAAAGTGGTAAAAGCGCTGAATTTACGCTTAGCAATTTAAAAAAAACTAGTAAAAAAGGGAGCTTAAAGCTCCCTTTTTTAACTTCATATAACGTGTATTATGTTAATTTTAGGAAATCTTAGTCTTTAGCTAACATAATCTTCAGTTGATATTACTTGAGCATATGCAAATTCAAAAGCGGCCATTAATGTTGCATGGACATGACCAGCAGGTACTTTAACGCCATTAAATTCCAAGTCT
>NZ_MVOM01000101.1:0-3380 GCF_002018895.1 Acinetobacter sp. MF4640
GAGATCCATGCACGTGTAGCAGTCCTTAACAGATTTACGGAATTAGGTCGACCACTTACCCAAGTTACGCCTTAAATTTGGCTCAATTAGGGGCGCTTTGCATTTCAAATCTTTGTGCAACAAAGCCTCTCATAACTATAATGAGTTTTCCTATATATACTCTCAACTATAGGATTTGACATATAAGATCTTGGTTTTCTTTCATCAAATTTATTAACAATAAAAGGCTTTGTTGCACAAAGATTTCATAACTATATGATTTTAAAAGTTTTGATTATTTTTTGATCCAAAATTAAATTTATTTAAATCAGATGCTTACATATTTATGCAACAAAGCCACAATAAAATCATAAAGTTCATCTAAATTTAAATCCAAATCCAAGAAAATATTTTTCATTTCAACTGGAAAACAATCACTAATAGTTTTATAGAATCCATTGATCCAATCTTTATCTATATTTATCGTACCATATACTGTTTCAACACTTGCATATTCAAAATCAATAAACCTAATTTCATTAAACTTCTTACTTAATATCTTATACAACAAGTTCATTATTGCCGTTTTACCAGATCCATTTTCAGCTATTAAAATTTTCGCTTTATTATTAAAACCAACATTCACATCTTTATAACCATGCAAATTCTTAATATTAAAGCTCTTTATTGGATAGTTCATATGCAACTCATATCTAATTTATTTTAACAATGATTTTTAAAGTATTTCCGAAAATTAATTCTAATATTAAACAAATATTTTTCAATTATTTTTTCATTAATTTCACCTTATTAACATAAAATTTCATTCTTTTTCTATTCTTTTAAGAATCTTGGCATAATATCTGCCAGAGAATAACAATGCATGAAACATCATCATGAACACCACTCAACTCTTTCTAGGCGTGATCTTTAGCTCAATTGGTTTAGGCTATTTTCTCTATGGAAAAAAACAAAAAATGACTGTGCCCTTTGTTGCTGGTCTGGTTTTAATGGTTTTCCCTTATTTTATAGAAAGTAATTTCTTGCTCAGTGGCATTGGGATTCTGCTGTCTGTCATTCCCTATTTTTTACGTTTTTAATGCAATTGAGCCGCTTCAAGCGATTCAAATTGAATGTCGACCACATTCCAGTGGTGCATCACCTCACGTAAAAACACAAAGTAAACCAGACTGAATACCCCCTGTTCTGCCACTTTACAGACATAATACTCCCGACGCTCGATAAACTCGTTAAAGCCGCTTTCAAGCTGTACTCGGTCTATACTGTGCTGATTCTGGAAAAATAAAGTCAGAACTTGCTGAAATAAATCATCAGCACTGATTGCATTTTTGGGCTGACCATAATGAATTGGAACCGACTCTAATATTTCTTCAATTACATAAATCATCAATTCGATGGCAAGTTCATCCAGCACCCCATGCCGCATACTATTCGACTGTATGAATCGTAAACCTTTATCAATCTGAAAGTGCTGTCCATCTAGTTCAAAACTCAACTGCTCCAAGCCTAAGGAAAATTTTATTACAGCATCGGGAGTAGTCATGGCATTCATCCTCCAGAATCAAAGCACACAAAGATTGAGTGCATCGAGCATTTAATGACAACACCCCTACTCAAATCCAAACGCGCCATCCTATTCTTTATACAAGATAACGCGTCTAAACCTAAAGTTCTGCGGTATTCAGTTTAGTTTGCTTGGGTTTTCGGTAAAAAGAAGGTCGCTAAACCGAGTAAAGGCAATAACGCACACACGCCAAATACCCATTCAATGCCGTTGACGTCAGCCAAATATCCTAAGCCTGCTGCGGCGATACCACTTACACCGAACATTAAACCAAACATTAACCCTGCAATCATGCCAACTCGTCCCGGAACAGCCTCTTGTGCATAGACCACCATGGCAGCAAAGGCAGAGGAAAGTACTAAACCTGTGATAATCGACAGTACAGTCGTCCAAAATAGATTGGCATGCGGCATCATCAACGCAAACGGCGCCATGCCGACAAAAGACACCCAAATCACCGCTTTACGCCCAATTCGATCTCCAATCGGCCCACCAGCAAATGTACCCAGAGCCACCGCAGCCAAAAAGGCAAAGAGATGTAACTGCGCACTTTGTAAACTGAGCTGAAACTTGTGCATTAAATAAAAAGTGAAATAGTTACTGATGCTGGCGATGTAAGTAAATTTAGCAAACATCAACACGCAAATGGTCGACAGCGCGATGACGAGTTGACGCCCATGCAGTTTGCTTTGCACTTGATGCGCTTTGGCAGCCAATTGTTTTTTACTGTGACTGATGCTCCAACGGCTGACACCGAACAGAACCCAAATCGCAAGTAAAGCAAATACAATCAACCATGCCACGGCATGCTGCCCAAAAGGCACAATAATCAGCGCGGCCAATAAAGGCCCAATCGCTGTACCTGTATTGCCACCGACCTGAAAGGTCGATTGTGCTGTGCCAAAGCGCCCACCCGAAGCCATACGTGCTACACGTGAGGCTTCAGGGTGAAAGGTCGAAGATCCTACACCAATCAATGCCGAGGCCATGAGCAGTACAATAAAATTTGGTGAAAATGCCAACAGCAAAATGCCGCTAAAAGTCACCACCATACCGAGTGGGAGCAGATAAGGTTTCGGATGTTTGTCGGTATAGAGTCCAATCCAAGGTTGCAGTAGCGATGCCGTAATTTGATAGACCAATGAAATCAGTCCGACTTGCGCAAAGCTTAAGGAAAAATTGGTTTTCAGCATTGGATAAATGGCTGGCAAAACGGCTTGAATCAAGTCATTCAGTAGATGCGCAACCGCCACCGCTCCCACCACTTTTATAATCATACCTTGCGGTTGCTCATTGATTGTAGCTTCGCCCATACCCTCTTTCATTTGAATTGAAGACGACATCCCTCGCAAACTCCATGTATTTTTCATCAGGCATTGATTGTAAAATGTCATTCATAAGACTATCTTCCAATAATCATTGTATAACTGACAATTTTAAACTGCACATGCCAAATTCTCTGATTCAAACCGAAATGTCCGAATTGGTGATTGGGCTTTCTTCTGAGCATACCTACCGAGAGATTACCCCTACGCATACCCATTCGCGAGCGCAGTTTCTGTATGCTTCGACAGGGATGATTCAAGTGTTCACCCCAAACCACGTTTGGATCGTGCCGCCGATGTGCGCGCTATGGATTCCGACCCATGTCGAGCATAGTGTGATTTCATTAAGCCGAGTTAAACTCAATATAGTCAAACTACTTTATTATTCATACAGGATTCGAAAAAAACTTGAAATAACTCATCGACTGAATCGATCAACCATTCTTTACGCTTACGTTTAACCCATGCCCACATCTGTTCTATAGGATTTA
>NZ_MVOM01000102.1:0-3196 GCF_002018895.1 Acinetobacter sp. MF4640
TTGCTGGAACAGTCTAAAATGTTTGTTTTGCCTGAAAGAAGATCAAGGCAATGCCCTAGAGTCGTCAAAATAAAGCCTCAAAAGTACCCAAGAAAATGCCAGTCAATTTCTTAACTGACTGGCATTACCCAATGTGGAGGCTTTTTTTAATGGGTGAGAGTGATATCAGCATTTAATCGTAAATATCTAGATTCAGGATATAAATCAAAAAATCATATTGAAACCATAACGAACAATCGATAGAGTTTATTTAGTAAATATTGTCAATCTGTGATGGTTTTCATCAATGCATCCTTTGCAAGCAAATGGACAGTAGAAAACATGATGTTTAATCATAACTCATGTAAAAATGAGGGAATATTTTGTACGCAGTTAAGCTCACAGAAGTATCGTTGAATTTTAAACAGCATGGCCGAGCATGTTTGATTGTTGCTGCGGTGATTTTTGTCTGCTGCTTGCTTGGGATATTCACTCGGCCGATTGCATATTTCGCTTATTTTTGGCCTGCTAATGCAGTACTGATCGGCTTATTTTTACGGTTTAAGCCACTTAGAAATGTCGGTGGTTGGGTGCTTTTATTGGTTATATGTTGGCAGACTTAGTCACAGGGAATCATCTTGAGCTGACTTTGGCTTTAACAATCGCCAATGTTATGACGGTAGGCGTGTCTTTATTCTTTATCCATTATTTACAAATTGACTATCGTGCATATAACAAAGGCTTAAATTTTCTTTATCTTTTCTTGGTTTGTGTTTTTCTTGGGTGCTTTTCCAGCGCGATATTTGCCGTTGCTGTCGTTCCGTATATGCCACACACCTTTATGAGCACGCAAGACCTTTGGGCTGAGTTTTATATTTGGTGGACGGGGGAAGTTCTAAATTGTATTTCACTTTTACCCCTCATGTTGACCTTTCCTGCAACGAAGAAATTAAAGTATCTTTGGAATAACCGTAGACAGTGCGAAACCCAGTTTGTCGATGTTTTACCCTTACTGTCAGTTTTAATTTCTGTGGCATGTACTCATCTGTTCTTTGGTCCTGGCGCCTTACTTTTCCCTTTAGCAGGGCTGATTTGGGCGGCTTTAAGTTACAATTTATTTTATGTGAGTATCATTAACAGTTTGGTTTGTTTTGTGACGTATCATAGTTTAACGACCTATTATATTTCACGTACAGCAGATAACTTCTTGGCCACTTCTATTTCGGTGCGTATAGGGCTGTGCATGTTGATGATTGCACCTTTGCTTTTATGTATTGTGAGTCGTAATCGTCATGATCTATATAAAGAAGTGCTTTATCTGGCCAACCACGATCCCTTAACTCATGTCGGAAATCGCCGTTTTTTCTTCACTCAAACTGAAAACTTATTGAAGGAAAATTTGGTTAAATCGATGAGTATCATTGTGCTAGATATTGATCACTTTAAGAAAATGAACGATCAATATGGTCACTATATTGGTGATGTATTGCTACAAAGCTTTGCCACGACGGTGAAAAGTAATTTGCGTGAACAGGATTTATTTGCGCGTATGGGCGGTGAAGAATTTGTGGTGGTGTTAAATAATACCACTGAAATTGAATCGCAAATCATTGCAGAACGTATCTGCCGTGCTGTTGCTACTTCAAAAACTCAAGTGGCACATGCTGTTTTGAGTATGACGGTGAGTCTTGGTGTGGTGCATCAAGTTTTACCAACGCAAAATAGCCTACAGAGCTTGTTAAATCGTGCTGATCGGGCGCTATATCAAGCCAAAACTTTAGGACGCAATCAAGTACAACTTGCCTCATAGGTTAAAATTTAGTAAAAGTATAAAACAATAAAAACTATAGATACTTGGATAAAAATGAATTTTTCTGAATACCTTCGTTATGATGGGCTGGGTTTGGCTGAGTTGGTTGCACAAAAACAAATCCATCCCGCCGAATTATTACAAATTGCAATTGAGCGTAGCCAACAAACCAATCCTGCTTTAAATGCGATTATTATTCCGATGCATGATTATGCCAAGAACAGAGCGCAAAATGCATTGTCTGGCCCATTTGCTGGGGTGCCATTTTTAGTAAAAGATTTATTTCAAGAATATGCAGGTTATCCAACTTCTTACGGATGCCAAGCATTTAAACGTACGGGCCATATTGCAGAACACAATGCAGAAATTGTAAACCGTTGGGAAAACACAGGCATTTTAACTTTTGGCCGTACTAATACCCCTGAGTTTGGTATCAAAGGCATTACAGAATCAGATGCTTGGGGAGCCTGTCATAATCCTTGGAATTTAAAACATAACAGTGGTGGCTCATCGGGTGGTTCCGCTTCTGCGGTGGCCGCAGGAATTGTTCCCATTGCGGGTGCTGGTGACGGCGGTGGATCAATTCGAATTCCTGCATCGTATTGCGGTTTATTTGGTTTAAAACCGAGTCGTGGACGTACGCCGTGGGGTCCAGATATGAGTGAGGCAATGCACGGCGCTGCGATACAGCATGTATTGAGTAAAAGTGTAAGAGACAGTGCAGCGATGTTAGATGCAACGCAGGGTGCAGAGCATAGTTCATTATTTAAAATTGAACTACCCAGCCAAAGCTATTTGGCCTGTCTACAGCAGCCTGTAAAAAAACTTAAAATTGCATTTAATACTCAGTCGCCTATCGGAACCACAGTGTCTAAAGATGCAATTGATGCTGTACACCATACTGCACGTTTGTTGGAGTCTTTAGGGCATACAGTGGTCGAAGCACAACCTGAGATAGATGGTATGTCTTTGGCCAGAGACTTTATCACGACGTGGTTTAGTCAATTTTCTTATATGTTAGAGCAGATCAAGCAACACGTTCCGACCACAGCAGGAGATTTTGAGCTGGATTCTTTAGCTTTGGCTGCCTTTGGTGCGAAAACGACTGCGCTAGAATATATTCATAATCTGAATAATTGGGGCGTGTATGTCACCAAAATGAACCAATTCTTTGATCATTATGATCTTTATCTGACTCCTGCTACAGCCTCAGTCGCACCCAAAAATGGGCAAATTTCTACCCCATCATGGCAAAAACCAATTTTAAAAAGCTTACTAGGTGTTTAGTCCCAGATTTTAATGGTGCAATATTCTCAGATAAATGGAAGGAAGCACTATGGGACAAGTTCTACACAGCAGCGCCACAACGACACAGGCAGTGCGTCGAGCAATACAAAATAGTCAAGA
>NZ_MVOM01000103.1:0-3193 GCF_002018895.1 Acinetobacter sp. MF4640
GCGTGGATTTAGGAGAAGTTGCAACTTTTCTAAAAAGCTCGAAAATCATTTTAAAGCCTTTGATTTGACTTTCTTTTACCTTAATAACGGATTTGTTTAACGCCAGCATACTTTTTGAAACACCACCTAGTGATTTATTTCGTCATCTTCAAGTTGGTCAAACTGAATGTCGTAAACGACGTATTTGGGTTGGTCGAGTGAAACTGTATATTAGTGCGCTACGATTAGAAGATGGAGAACTTTTACTTGTTGTTTCTCCTATGTTGAATGCTTCAGCTATTCGTGATTATGCATTACGCTGGGAAATCGAAACCTTATTTAGTTGTCTCAAAGGACGTGGATTCAATCTTGAAAATACTCGTTTAACAGACCCTAGACGAGTCAAGAAATTGATAGCAGTGCTAGCTATCGGTTTCTGTTGGTGCTATTTAACAGGTGAATGGCAACATGATCGAAAAAAAGCGATAAAAATAAAGAAGCATGGACGACTTTCAGTAAGTTTATTTCGCTACGGTTTGGACCATGTTCAAATGGCTATTCTACGTTTGATTGGTTTTGGGAAAAAAGAAGAATTTAAGAAAGTGCTAGCAATTTTAAGAAAGAAAAAGCCTGATAGGACAAGGGCCCTATGAAATTTGTCGTGTACAGAGTTAAAATTGTTACAAAGCCGCATTTTATATACATTTTTAAATTATCAACTTTATTTAAAATATGAGTGCAGTTATTTTGATCAATAAAATTAGTTTGGGGGTTAGTCGTTATGTTGAGTCGCTTTTTAGTTATTTGCCTGAGTAGTATGTATATTTTTTCGACTTATACTCTTGCAGCTGAACCACAAAAATCACTTCCTCCTACCACTAACAATCTAAACAATTTAGCACTGTTAAACCAAGCCGACACATGGTCTTTAGATAATCTAAATAAAGCGGAGTGGTCGGACAATCTTGAAAAAGGCTATCTTCCTGTTTACGCAAAGTTACAAGTGCTGTTGAGTCGCCATTACTCATCCTCAGGTGCAATTGATGGCATATTGGGCCTAAATACTGTGAAAGCCATTTCCGCTTTTCAGATTATGAAGGGTTTAAGTGGTGACGGAATCTTAGACGCAAATACTTGGCAGCTTTTAAATGAAGATACAACTCAACCGACGTTTATTAAGTACACCATTACCACACAAGACTTAAAAGTTCCTTATGCTCAATCGATCCCTGTAGATTATGCTGAACAATCAAGAATGAAGGGCTTGTATTACACTCGTGTGACCGAAATGCTCGGTGAAAAATTCCATATGGATGAATTGTTTCTACAAAAAATTAATTCAGGCGCAAATTTTAATAAAGTCGGTGAAAAGATTATTGTCGCAAATGTAATAAATGTTTTGCCAAATAATGTGCAAAGCATTATTGCACACAAAGGTTCTAAACAATTATATTTGCTTAATCGACAAAATAAGATCATTGCATCTTTTCCTGCAACGATCGGGAGCGAAGATAATCCCTCACCCACTGGCACGCATGCCATCGGCAGTATCGTGTTCAATCCACATTATAGTTATAACCCTAAGAATTTTATTCAAGGCAAAAATCTTAAGCCCTTAAGCCTCCCCCCAGGACCCAACAACCCTGTAGGAAATATTTGGATTGGTTTATCTCGACCTTCTTTTGGGATTCATGGTACGCCAAATCCCGCCTTAATTTCTAAAACAGCATCGCATGGTTGTATCCGATTGACTAATTGGGATGCTAATAACTTAGCTAAAGTCCTCCATAAGGGGTTAACTGTAATTTTCTTGGAATGAAAAAATTTACCTCGCTATTTGAAAAATCAAAATTTAGCAATCAAGCGCTTGCGTTCTCAAGCTCAATTCCTCTTGTCTCTTCCCACAAAGCCAAGATTTCGCTAGGCGTATACTTTTCCCACTTTTCATAGTTGCCAATAATTGGGCACTAACAAACAGCTCAATCTCGGAATACGTCCAATTTCCAGGAAGATTCCTCGGATACTTAGGTTTTTCATCTTTATGGTCTAAATAATCTAAATAAGTCGATATTTTCTTAGCAAAAACAGTATCTTTAATAAACCTAGCGTTTTCATCACCCGATAGCTCTAAGGTGCGTAACCGATCACCTACAAATTTCGACTGATACCAAAACAAGCTCAAAATATGCTGTAAATCATATTTAAGAAGCATCCGCATTAAATCCAATTCCAAAGCATTATTTTTCTTTACAGGGATTTTTTGTATTGGCGAACAAAATCAAGCAAGGCATACACTTCATTTAATCTTTTATTTTTTATATATTTTTCAATTTCCTTGAAGTCTTTGATATAAACTTTTGAACCCATAATTTCCTCATACAGCCCAAAGGTCCACTGCTCTAGGTAATCGTAGCATTCAGGAATCACAAGATTTATGTCTGCCTTAAAATTTAAGGCTAAGTAAGTTTGAATTTCATGCGTTATATTTTCATTCAAATATTGTCTACAATCTGAATGTAGCTGGCGCAAATCAGCTTGTTTTTGTATAAATTCGTCAAATTCATTTGTTTTAAAAAGATAGCCTTTTTCAAATATTCTTTTTACAAGATCACCAGCACCATTGGCTTCGAGTTCAACAAATGAACGCCACTCATGTTGTGGCAAAACATTGTCTGTGCCAATCTTAATTTTGCTGAGCATAACATACAGAACTATTTTTTCTAAGTAACTGAGCTGCTGCTTCGGTGAATCTATTGGCTCATCTGACAATGTTGGAATACACAATTTAAACTCATTGAGATATTTGTTCATGTAATTTTGTACAGAGCGTCTACGGCAGTCATAGCATTCTAATTCTCTCTTGTAATTCTTCCAATCTTTAAAGCCTATGTCTTTACGTATAAAAATTTCATAATCGAAATAGCACTTTTTGCAGTTTTTTATTCCCGTATATTTTAAATGTCCACTGTGTTTAACGATTCTTTCCAATTTTGCAGATGAACTAATATCATATTTTTCCACTAATTTTTTTACAGAATAAGTGAACTGGTGCTTTTCAATTTCATTAAATTGCCAATAGTCTTGTAAGGCTTTGTTGCACAAAGATTTGAAATGCAAAGCGCCCCTAATTGAGCCAAATTTAAGGCGTAACTTGGGTAAGTGGTCGACCTAATTCCGTAAATCTGTTAAGGACTGCTACACGTGCATGGATCTC
>NZ_MVOM01000104.1:0-2981 GCF_002018895.1 Acinetobacter sp. MF4640
TAGCTTTATAACTAAATCAAGTTGTTTGCAGTGATTTGAACCACAACACCAACTGTTTGGGTGTTGTATAGTCAAGCCTCACGAGCAATTAGTATTGGTCAGCTTCACATATCACTATGCTTCCACATCCAACCTATCAACGTCGTAGTCTTCAACGGCTCTTTAGAGGACATAAAGTCCTAGGGAAATCTTATCTTGAGGTAGGCTTCCCGCTTAGATGCTTTCAGCGGTTATCCCTTCCGAACATAGCTACCCGGCGATGCGACTGGCGTCACAACCGGTACACCAGAGGTTCGTCCACTCTGGTCCTCTCGTACTAGGAGCAGATCCTCTCAAATTTCCAACGCCCACGGTAGATAGGGACCGAACTGTCTCACGACGTTCTAAACCCAGCTCGCGTACCTCTTTAAATGGCGAACAGCCATACCCTTGGGACCTGCTTCAGCCCCAGGATGAGATGAGCCGACATCGAGGTGCCAAACACCGCCGTCGATATGAACTCTTGGGCGGTATCAGCCTGTTATCCCCAGAGTACCTTTTATCCGTTGAGCGATGGCCCTTCCATACAGAACCACCGGATCACTAAGACCTACTTTCGTACCTGCTCGACTTGTGGGTCTCGCAGTTAAGCGCGCTTTTGCCTTTATACTCTACGCGTGATTTCCGACCACGCTGAGCGCACCTTCGTACTCCTCCGTTACTCTTTAGGAGGAGACCGCCCCAGTCAAACTACCCACCAGACATGGTCCTCGTCCCGGATAACGGGACAGAGTTAGAACCTCAATATTACCAGGGTGGTATTTCAAGATTGGCTCCACCGAAACTAGCGTCTCGGTTTCAAAGCCTCCCACCTATCCTACACAAGTAAGATCAAAGTTCAATGTCAAGCTGCAGTAAAGGTTCACGGGGTCTTTCCGTCTAGCCGCGGGTACACCGCATCTTCACGGCGAATTCGATTTCACTGAGTCTCTGCTGGAGACAGCGCCCCCATCATTATGCCATTCGTGCAGGTCGGAACTTACCCGACAAGGAATTTCGCTACCTTAGGACCGTTATAGTTACGGCCGCCGTTTACTGGGGCTTCGATCAAGAGCTTCGCTTACGCTAACCCCATCAATTAACCTTCCAGCACCGGGCAGGCATCACACCCTATACGTCCACTTTCGTGTTTGCAGAGTGCTATGTTTTTAATAAACAGTTGCAGGGGCCTGGTTTCTGTGGCTGCCAATAGCTCAAGGAGTAAATCCTATCACCGTCGGCAGCGTACCTTCTCCCGAAGTTACGGTACCATTTTGCCTAGTTCCTTCAGCAGAGTTCTCTCAAGCGCTTTGGTCTACTCGACCTGACCACCTGTGTCGGTTTCGGGTACGATTCCTATGTAACTGAAGCTTAGAGACTTTTCCTGGAAGCATGGTATCAGCCACTTCACTGTACAAGTACAGCTTGCTATCAGTTCTCAGCATACAGTACCCCGGATTTGCCTAAGATACATGCCTACAACCTTCCACCTGGACAACCAACGCCAGGCTGACTTAACCTTCTCCGTCCTCTCATCGCATTACATAGAAGTATTGGAATATTAACCAATTTCCCATCGACTACGCCTCTCGGCCTCGCCTTAGGGGTCGACTCACCCAGCCCCGATTAACGTTGGACTGGAACCCTTGGTCTTTCAGCGTGCGAGTTTTTCACTCGCATTGTCGTTACTCACGTCAGCATTCGCACTTCTGATACCTCCAGCATACTTCTCAATACACCTTCATCGGCTTACAGAACGCTCCCCTACCACTTGCAATAAATTGCAAATCCGCAGCTTCGGCATATAGTTTTAGCCCCGTTACATCTTCCGCGCAGGCCGACTCGACTAGTGAGCTATTACGCTTTCTTTAAAGGGTGGCTGCTTCTAAGCCAACCTCCTAGCTGTCTATGCCTTCCCACATCGTTTCCCACTTAACTATAATTTTGGGGCCTTAGCTGGCGGTCTGGATTGTTTTCCTCTTGACTACGGACGTTAGCACCCGCAGTCTGTCTCCCGGATAGTACTCATTGGTATTCGGAGTTTGCATCGGTTTGGTAAGTCGGGATGACCCCCTAGCCGAAACAGTGCTCTACCCCCAATGGTATTCGTCCGAGGCGCTACCTAAATAGCTTTCGGGGAGAACCAGCTATCACCGAGTTTGATTAGCCTTTCACCCCTATCCACAAGTCATCCCCTGGCTTTTCAACGACAGTGGGTTCGGTCCTCCAGTTAGTGTTACCCAACCTTCAACCTGCTCATGGATAGATCACCCGGTTTCGGGTCTACACCCAGCAACTAAACGCCCTATTAAGACTCGATTTCTCTACGGCTCCCCTATGCGGTTAACCTTGCTACTGAATGTAAGTCGCTGACCCATTATACAAAAGGTACGCAGTCACCGAACAAGTCGGCTCCCACTGCTTGTATGCATGCGGTTTCAGGATCTATTTCACTCCCCTCACAGGGGTTCTTTTCGCCTTTCCCTCACGGTACTGGTTCACTATCGGTCAGTCAGGAGTATTTAGCCTTGGAGGATGGTCCCCCCATATTCAGACAAGGTTTCACGTGCCCCGCCCTACTCGACATCATCATATCAGCCCTTTCGTGTACAGGACTATCACCCACTATGGTTGCACTTCCCAGAGCATTCCACTAGAACTTATATGACTTAATGGGCTTTTCCCCGTTCGCTCGCCGCTACTAAGGGAATCTCAATTGATTTCTTTTCCTAAGGGTACTGAGATGTTTCACTTCCCCTCGTTCGCCTCGTATGACTATGTATTCATCATACGATACCTGCCTTATGACAGGTGGGTTTCCCCATTCAGAAATCTCCGGATCACAGGATATTTGCCGCCTCCCCGGAGCTTATCGCAGGCTATTACGTCTTTCATCGCCTCTGACTGCCAAGGCATCCACCACATGCACTTAATTACTTGACTATACAACCCCAAACAGTCGT
>NZ_MVOM01000105.1:0-2971 GCF_002018895.1 Acinetobacter sp. MF4640
CGGTATTGATGCTACATCAGAGCCACTACTTAGTGCATATGATTTTGATCCTAACTTAATGTTCCTAAACAAGCGCGTTGTAGATGGTGGTGTTGATGGTAGAACTCGAAGCTACGCTGAGTGGGAAATAAACATGAAGTGGTTAAGTGACAAACTGGTGGAAAATGGAATTAAACCAATTGTGATAATGCCATCTCAAACAGGCTCGGCATCCCAAGCCCAAGCGATTCGTAGCGGTCAACTTGATCGCATTGTGGATGGATTTTGATTGAAATCCCCCTTAATATGCTAAATAATTAATTTTATTTATAATATTTAGGGGGATGTATGCTGAAGAAAGGAATAATAATTTTATTGTTTTTTATCGTTTCATGTGGGGGCGGGTATTTTTTACATGATAGTAAAATTGATAAAATTATTAAGTATAAATTAGGGCTAAACTCTAAAGAATTGGATAATTACTATTATAAATTATTAGCTATTCAGGAACGGCAAGACCTTCAGGTGGTTCCAGGGAGCACTATTATGATTGGAGATAGTATTACACAAGGGTTAGTCTATCCAAGATTTATGAATTACGGTATAGGATCAGATACAACTTATGGTGTCATAAATAGAATTGAAAAATATAAATCATTAAATAATGCAAAAAAGATTATTTTAATGATTGGTATTAATGATCTTAAACGGCGCTCTGATGCAGAAATTTTAGAGAACTATCTGGAAATTTTAGATAAGCTTCCCAGTAGTAAGCTAATAGTGTTTTCTGTTCTTCCAGTTAATGAAGAAGTGGTTTCTAAAAACCCTCAGATGAACAACGCTAGAATTAAGAAAATTAACCAACGTATAGCTGAGTTATGTTCGCAAAAGAAAATTAAGTTTATTGATTTAAGTGAATTCTATTTAGATGAAAATGGATTTTTAGATAAAAATTACCATGTAGGAGATGGAATTCACTTAAATCAAACTGGGTATGACATATGGGTTAAACACTTAGATCAAATCTAGATTGATTAAATATTCATTTAAGGAGTTTTATAATCAACAGTGAATCACACTGGCTTAGACTTGAAAACACCCAACTTTAGACCCAACAAATCCCTATTAACCCTGATCTTTAATGAGATCAGGGTTTTTTAATGTCAAAAAATAGGGGAAATAGTCTATGAATGACCCATTAAGTATCAAGGGCCTACCATGGCTTTTTAAAATTATAGCTGCAGTGGTTGGGGCAATTTTTGCCCTTACATTAAGTGGTGATATCGACACTGAAGGACGAATTAAAATCACTTTGGGTGTGATCATGAAATTCACCTTTAGCGTAGCGATTAGTTTATATGGTGGCTCAGCATTCATTGAATACTATGGTTGGCATGTCTATTCACATATGACGCAAGGTTTTGTGATGTTGATCTTTGCAATCTTCGGAATGTTGTTAATTGGCATCTGGTATCAAGCAATCCAGTTGCTACGTGGTAAAACCATTGGTGAGTTAATTTTCGAAATTCGTTCGGCTTTTAAAGCAATGTTTAAGTGAGTAAGTGAAAAATGAAACAGATATTTGATTTTTTAAGAAAGATCAGCGGTGGGACACTTACTCAAAAACAAGTTGATGCTGCTAATCGAGTGATTGCCACAGCTACAGATGTATCAGTGGCTGATATGTTGGGTATTGCGATCGACCAGATGACCGTTAGTCCTTTTGGTGTAGATCTCATCTGTAGTTTAGAGGGAAAGCGATTAGCTGCTTATGACGATGGGGTGGGAGTGTGGACGATTGGATTCGGTACCACGGTTTATCCGAACGGCATTAAAGTCAAAAAAGGTGATACATGCACAGAAGTACAGGCTAAGGCATACATGGCGCAGGATTTAAAGAAGTTTGAAGCTGCTGTCAACAATGCGGTGAAAGTGCCACTTAACCAAAATCAGTTTGATGCACTGGTATCACTTGCCTACAACATCGGGACTAATGCATTTAGTAAATCAACTTTAGTGAAAAAGTTGAATACCAATGATTATCGTGGTGCAGCAGATCAGTTTGATGTATGGGTGAATGCGGGCGGTAAATGCATGCAAGGGCTTGTGAATCGTCGTGCTAAAGAAAAAGTTTTGTTCTTATCATGATCAAAGCATTATTGCTGTGCATCCTGCTTTCAGGCTGCACAGCACATTCGATTTCGACAAAGGTGCATGTCACTGTTTGTGTTCAGTGTGTAAATAGTTTAGCCCTTATTTGAGGGCTCAACTATTTATTTAAACTTTGTAGCTTGGTTACTATTTTTGTTATCTCTTCTAATTTCTGATCAATAATCGAAAAATCAATATTGTTGGTATTTTGATGCTTTTGATCGTTAACACCGATAAAATATATTGGAGCAAGCTGGATAATTAAATCTTTTCTTTGTTCTGGTGTTAATTCATACATATATTCAGGTAGTGCATTAAGTTCTAGATGACGTATATTATAAAAATCATAAAGTTTTTTACATTGAGTGTAGTCTTTAATTAAATATGTTATTAATCCAGTTATTGTTAAAATTATTGATAAAAAAGTAATAAAAGTATATATGTTCTCAAAACTATCTATACGAAAAATTAATTTTAATAAAAAAATAAAAACAATAAGTATGAATAAAGAAATAATTTGGTTGTTTAATTCTTTTATTCGTAGCTTTAAAATACCTGCCTCATTGTGGTAATGTTGAGTGATCTTACTATTATTGTTATGTGTAATACTAACTTTTACATCATGAGCAATTTCTTTTGCCTCTTTAAGTTGTATGTCTATATCATTTTTAAGTCTCTTTTGATCAAAAATTTTTAAATTTTCATATAGTTCATTTATTTGTTGTAAAGCTCTGCTTTGGTTGTTATTTTTTAAAATATTATAAATGCTTAATAAATAATGAAAGATTTCATCAATATTATTTGTTTCACTGTAGTTTAAATAATTAAAGATTAGTTCATG
>NZ_MVOM01000106.1:0-2932 GCF_002018895.1 Acinetobacter sp. MF4640
TGGGTATCCGGATTATCTGATTGATCCTCTTCAGCCTACTCTACTGCCAATTTTCTGTTTCCACCTTCGCCTGAGTCTTCATAGCGATGCTGACTAGGGAGGACAGCGAGAGCTGGGCAAGCGTCAAAGCGGTTCTGGTTCATGCGCAATCCGGACACCTGCACAACATTCCTCTTGTAAGAAACCGATCAAATTCTCTAGGTGCCCATACTCGGATATACAGACAATCGTGCGGCTATGTTTCTCCTGCCGGATCAGCCCTACCTTGGCCATGCGCGCAAGGTGATGTGATAGCGTCGAAGCAGGAATACCCAGCCCCTTCTGGATATCTCCGACCGAAGCCCCATCATGGCCAGCTTTGACCAGAAAGCGGAACACGGACAGTCGGTGACTATTCCCTAGCTCAGCTAAGCTGGCTGCAACCTTTTCGTGATCCATAGCACGCCCCAATAATTCGATGTTTCTAGAATTATAGTTGACAGGTCGGATAAACGCAAGTAGGCTGCGTACATCATTTCGACAATACTAGAAATATAGGAGTAATATTGAATGTCATCTCAACTCCAAGACGCTCTAGGCATGTTCGCCTTTCTCGCTATCGAGCTATCGGTTTTATTCATTGGCATTAGCTTGCTGGTCGGAGTTCTTCAACGTCACATCCCACCATCCAAGGTGGAAGCGTTACTGACTTCCAGTGGGAAGCGAGGCTATTTTCTTGCTGCTGGTTTAGGAGCTATAACGCCCTTCTGTAGTTGCTCGACTATCCCCATGTTGAAAGGGTTGATTCGGGCACGGGCCGGTTTTGGGCCGATGATGGTGTTTCTTTTCTCATCTCCGTTGCTGAATCCTATCGTCGTCGGCCTGCTGGTTGCCACGTTTGGATGGACACTTACTGCTATCTATGTGCTCACCGCTTTGGTGGTCGCGGTAGGTGCCGGATGGCTGCTTCACACGCTTGGCTTCGAGCGTTATGTGCGCCGGACGGCGACACAAGAGAGCAGTGGATGTAGTTCATCAGCAAGCCCGTGCAGTGCTACATCGACCGCATCGAGTTGCGGCACCAACAGCTGCGACACCACTCCGAAGACGGCTTCTTGCGGGGCTGATAGGAAGACAACAGTCTCTACGTCTAGCGAATGCTGTGACAGTCAACCCACTGTCACGGTTAAGAAAGAAGGGAAGTACAGTGGTGTGTGGCGGGAAGCTTGGTCGGACTTTATCGATGTGTTGCCTTACCTGCTCATCGGTATTGCGATTGGCAGCGTGATCTATGGTTTCATGCCCACTGACTTATTGGAGCAGTATGCAGGCCCAGATAATCCCTTTGCCATTCCAGTTGCCGCTGTCATCGGCGTGCCGTTGTATATTCGCGCTGAAACCGTCATACCTCTGGCAGCGGCTCTGATGGCCAAAGGCGTGGGTGCCGGGACGGTGCTAGCGTTCATCATCGGCAGTGCCGGAGCCAGCCTGACTGAGCTCATTCTGTTGCGCTCTTTGTTCACGCTGAAGCTTTTAGCGGCGTTTTTAGCAGTCATTTTTGCTATGGCGATGATTGCCGGTTACGCCACCTACCTGTTTTTCTGATCAAGGCGGGAGATGATTAATTCGTTAAGCCTTCCTGGGTACCAGTTGGTGGATTCTGATGAGCAGAATGAAGACATACATTTTCGGCTTGAAGCACCTACACCAGTAGCCTGCGAGGGGTGCGGCGTGCAGGGTGAGTTCGTGCGGTTCGGCAAGCGTGACGTTCCCTATCGTGATCTGCCCATCCACGGCAAGCGGGTCACTCTCTGGGTGGTCCGCCGCCGATACACCTGCCGGGCCTGCAAGACAACATTCAGGCCCCAGCTACCGGAGATGGTGGACGGATTCCGTATGACACTGCGGCTGCATGAGTACGTGGAGAAGGAATCCTTCAACCACCCCTACACCTTTGTGGCGGCACAGACCGGCCTGGACGAGAAGACGGTGCGCGACATCTTCAACGCCCGCGCCGAGTTCCTGGGGCGCTGGCACCGCTTCGAGACGCCCCGCATCCTGGGCATTGACGAGCTATACCTGAACAAGCGCTACCGCTGCATTCTGACCAACATTGAGGAGCGAACCCTGCTCGACCTGCTGGCCACCCGCCGCCAGGACGTGGTGACCAACTACCTGATGAAGCTGAAAGACCGGCAGAAGGTCGAGATCGTCAGCATGGACATGTGGAACCCCTACCGGGCAGCGGTCAAGGCTGTGCTGCCCCAGGCCCGTATCGTGGTCGATAAGTTCCATGTGGTGCGCATGGCCAACGATGCCCTAGAGAGAGTGCGCAAGGGCCTCAGAAAGGAGCTGAAACCGTCCCAGAGCCGGACTCTCAAGGGAGACCGGAAAATCCTGCTGAAACGCGCTCACGAAGTCTCAGACCGGGAGCGCCTCATCATGGAGACCTGGACAGGCGCGTTCCCGCAACTGCTGGCCGCCTACGAGCACAAGGAGCGCTTCTACGGCATCTGGGACGCCACCACACGGCTCCAGGCAGAAGCCGCCCTGGACGAGTGGATAGCCACCATCCCGAAGGGCCAAAAGGAAGTCTGGAGCGATCTGGTCAGGGCAGTGGGAAACTGGCGCGAAGAGACCATGACCTACTTCGAGACGGACATGCCCGTCACCAACGCTTACACGGAGTCCATCAACCGACTGGCCAAGGACAAGAACCGTGAAGGGCGCGGTTACTCCTTCGAGGTGATGCGGGCACGAATGCTCTACACCACGAAGCACAAGAAGAAGGCACCGACTGCGAAGGTCTCTCCTTTCTACAAGAAAACCATCGGTTACGGACTGCCGGACTTCGCAGAGGAACTCAACTACGGAGTCGATCTATCAACCATCTGATAATGGTATCAGGTTGGTGGGGTAAAGGTGCCCCATCAACCATTAAATCCGTATACCC
>NZ_MVOM01000107.1:0-2806 GCF_002018895.1 Acinetobacter sp. MF4640
GGATAATCTTTTTCAGATTCAATCAATAATTGAACCGCTCTTTCTCTGATTTCAGGGGTATATTTTAATTTTGTCATCGGGATAGTCTCTCAGAATATTGACTCTCCGACAAACCCGGTACGATTCATTCCAGTAACTTGTATAAAAGCACGTTCTTAAAAACCGCTATGTATAAAATTAACCAGCCATAAAAAAAGCCTAATCTGTGAAGACTAGGCTATAAACTTTGAATCTTTTTCGTTGGTAGCGGGAGCTGGATTTGAACCAACGACCTTCGGGTTATGAGCCCGACGAGCTACCAGACTGCTCCATCCCGCATCAACGAGTTAGCTTTATACGCCCTAAGCACCCACAAAGCAAACTTTATTTGTAATATAAGCAGTTATTACATGAGCAACATACAAATTCTAGTGCTTAACCAATGCTTGCTTCAGTGATAAAAGCAGGATGTGAGGCTCTATAGATGCTTAATCTTGTTTTTTCACTGTCTAAAAATGATTTAGGCTCTTCAGACCATATTGATTTCCTAGAATCAAGACCCGAATGACTTAAAGCCCAATCTGAAACTGTACTATAAACAAAAGTATTATCAGCGAAAACTAATTTTGTCTTCCTTCCTACACTACTTATAAGAACTTTATGTGTAGGTAATGACCCAAATGTACTAATTTGGGTGTAAATGTATTTATAGGTTTCAGACATAGAAAAAAGTACTTAAAGGACAGCCCTACTATACCATTTTAACTCTTGAAAAAGCCCACCATTTGGCGAGCTTTTTCTTACTGATCTTTATCCATGGAATGTGGCGTTGTAGTTTTATCCTGTTCTTTCGTATCTGTATCTCTTTTTTGGCATGCCGTTAATCCCAGCATTAAAACTAAACTTACTATTGCAAATATTTTCATCATTTTTGCCTAACACGATTTAAAAATATAACTTATCAAAATCTAAAGATTTCAATGTTTAATTTATGAAACAACCCCATTCTCTTTCTTTACAGATGAGACGCTTGGCGATTTAGAGCTTTATGTGCCCAATGAATGAATTTGTCCTTTTCATGGAAATGTGGAATATTTAATAAATGAATATGAGTAACCTCACCGAAATTACCTGAAATTTTATTCGGTGCCAAAATAACAAAATCTCTCTTATCCCCTACATGTAACTCCCTAAAAAATTCCATAACCTTAAAATGAAGATTCAGAGCAGTGAATCCTTCTCTTTCCATTAGAAAGTCATAGATTTGGCTGAGTACATGTAATTCAAATTTTTTATTCATGGTCTATTCTTCTCATATTTATTTTAACAATTGGTATAATTTAACCTAATTTTTTTCTTTGTTAAAGTAGATAAAAAAAACAGCCTCTGGAGAATCAATAGAGCTGGGTTAATGAAACATCATTGTTGAATTTTATTTTATTCTTGAAATCGATTTTAACGTACAAACCCAATAAATGCAAATAATTCTCAATTGCAATTATCATAATTTCAAATATCCCATGCCTAAAGATACATACAATTATCTACATCACCTATCAAACAGTGGGCTTACGATATAGATTAAGCAAAGAGAGTACGGGTATTGGCAGGTAGTTACCATTCACAGACACCTCTCCCCCATCTTTTCTGTGCTGTTCCCAGTATTCAATTAATAGTAAAGCAGCTTGTTTAATGGCAGATGGATATTCCGATCCAAAATTATCTGTAATAGATCTCTTTCATAAATCAAAAAATGACCACCTTTTTGATTGATATTTTCACTCTAATTTTCTTAGCATTCGTGCATAATCTGCGGATGAAATACATCAATTCAAAGAAGCTTTCTGAAACACAGTTTAAGCGATATACGGGCATCTCATGGTCAACCTTTTATTTAATGGTTGAGCAATTGCAGAAGCATGTTCCAGCTAAAGGCAGACAGCCCAAGTTAAGCCTGGAGGATCAGGTTCTGCTCTGTCTGAGCTATTGGCGGGAATACCGAACCTTATTTCACGTTGCGACGAGTTACGGGGTTTCAGAGCCCACAGCCTCACGAATTGTACGTCATGTTGAAGACTGCCTGATTCGCTCCAATCTTTTTAATTTACCCAAAGATTTGCCCGAAGGTGAAGGCATAGACTGGAATGTTGTGATCGTAGATGCCACAGAAATTCCAATCCAAAGGCCTAAAAAAACAGAAGAAAAGCTATAGCGGCAAGAAAAAGACCCATACCTTCAAAGTACAGGCCATGATTCACTACAAGACTAAGCAAATACTGAGTTTATGTAGCAGTCGCGGTGCTGTACATGATTTCGAGCTATTTAAAAGAAACATAAAGCTGATTCCTTCAGAAGCCTTTGTTCTTGCAGATAAAGGCTATCAGGGAATTTATGCATTGTATCCGAATAGCCTGTTGCCATTAAAAGCAAAAAAACGTTGTAAATTGGATCCTGAACTAAAAATCTATAATCAGGAAATCAATAAAAGAAGAATAGGTATTGAGCATGTATTTGGCAGCCTGAAAACCTTCAAGATCCTTGCCGAACGTTATCGAAATAGAGGGAAAAGACTCGGTTTGAGATTCAATTTAATTGCTGGAATCTATAACTTGGAGCTGAGTAAAAAATGATTTATGAAAGAAGTCTAATATAATTTTTAATTATAGCGTCAGCAGCAACAATAAAGCTTTTTAATGAAACTGAATCGTACCGGGTTTGTCGGAGAGTCAATATTCTGAGAGACTATCCCGATGACAAAATTAAAATATACCCCTGAAATCAGAGAAAGAGCGGTTCAATTATTGATTGAATCTGAAAAAGATTATCC
>NZ_MVOM01000108.1:0-2638 GCF_002018895.1 Acinetobacter sp. MF4640
CAATTAATTTGATGGCTTCAGCTTTAAATTCTGTGGTGTAAGTCTTGTGTTTCTTGCTCATGGTAAACTCCTGATGAGTGTGTTTAGTTTACCAAGTTAAAACCTCCTGTTTTTTCAGCACACATCAACCAAACACGTAGTGTTTCAGGAGTACAGCCAATCTTAGGAGCTATTGCTGTGATTGCAGCCCAAGTAGAAGGATAATCTTTCTCGGATTCAATCAATAATTGAACCGCTCTTTCTCTGATTTCAGGGGTATATTTTAATTTTGTCATCGGGATAGTCTCTCAGAATATTGACTCTCCGACAAACCCGGTACGGTTCAGCGCCTCACGGCGCCCTATCTTTTAGAAAAACGTATCTGCCGATACATTAAACCGCTCAGACAATGCCTTAATATGACGAATATTCAGTTGGCGTTTTCCACTTAAAATCTCAGAAATCACAGATTGGGTTGCAACCTCTGATAAGTCAGACTGACCTAAACCATGTTGCTCCATTAGAAAAGCCAAAGCAGCACGGCCATCCCCTTTAACCATAGGAAGATGCTCATTTTCATAATCAGCAACCAAATCACCAAGCTGATGAATAAGCCCCATTAAAGGATGAGACTCGTCATCACCAACGGTATCTAAAAGTTCATCTAAAGCTTCAACAAGTGTATGAAAGTCGTCTTCATTTTCTGGCTTGCTAAGCAATGGTGCAACGTAGTGCCAGTGGTCTACGGCCTGTTTAATCATCGCGTTCATACTAACCTTCCTTCCAATGACCTTGGTCATATTCTTTATGGGACAAGACATGACGAATATACACACGTTTTGCGTGATACATCACGACGGCAATAAGTCGGATCTTGTTCCCGCCAATATCGAATACATGGAACTTTCTAACTTTATCGACCGCTGGAAAGAGCTGTTTCATCTCAGCAAAATCTTTCGGATCGTTTGCCTTTATGATTCGATACCAACCATCTAATGCCGTTTCAGCCTGTGGCCACTTGTGAATTGCTTCTATAATTCGAGCGTGGGTGATCACATGCATAATATTTTATCGCATTTTGCTATAAATCAAGTATAAACCAATTATCGCATTTTGCAATATTGAAGAGCTAGGATGAATAAAGCGCCAAACGGCGCTTTATTCATTATCAGAATACACTTAATCTGATGACCTTAAAAATTCCTGTTCATTAATCTGACTTTTCCCCGTCACATGCAGTTCATAGAATTTACGACTCACATGGACCATGCAACCCAAGTCAATGACTTGATTTAAAGCATGCTTTCCATCTCAAAGGTTTCAGACAACTTAAGCAACCTGTTGATTTATTTAGATCTCTTCTAATGCTTTTACCAATTTAGTTAAGTTATGCTCCGGATCCAGCCACCAATCAACTGTCCACACTGATAATACCTTCCAGCCTAACCCATTTAATACTGTTGGTCTGAGCTGATCACAGTCTCTTGCTGTAGCTGCTTTTGCATAATTTTCACCATCGACTAGAATACCTACAATATAGCTATCTGCATGCAAGTCATCTTTAATAGCAAGATCTACACAGCTATCGCCCTGACCTATTCCGAGGTCAACGCTCCAATATTTTTCTTGAAGCCTATTTTGTAAGTACTTTACAAATTCTTTTTAGTCTGCTGTTTGCTTTGATCAGCATAATTTAAATGCAGCTGACCACTACGAGCAAAAACCAAGAAATCTTTTAGATCCCTTACACCCTCACTATTGGTGCGTGCCAAATTAATTTCTTCTGGAATTAAGGCCGAGACAACATGTAATCCTTGACGAGCACTAGTAATTGCTACATTTAGACGGCGCTGACCACCTTGACGGTTAAGCGTACCAAAATTCATAGATAAGCGGCCATCACGGTCTTTTGCGTAAGTAATTGAGAAATCGATAATATCGCGTTCACCCCTTGCACATTCTCTAAATTTTTACTCTGTACACGACAAATTTCACAGAACCCTTATCCTATCAGGCTTCTGCCTTCTTAAAATTGCCAAAATTTCCTTAAACTCTTCTTTTTTCCCAAAACCAATTAAACGCTGAATCGCCATTTGAACATAGTCTAAACCATAGCGAAATAAACTCATTGAGAGTCGTCCATGCTTCTTTATTTTTATCACTTTTTTTTGATCATGTTGCCATTCACCTGTTAAATAGCACCAACAGAAACCGATAGCTAGCACTGCTATCAATTTCTTGACTCGTCTAGGGTCTGTTAAACGAGTATTTTCAAGATTAAACCCGCGTCCTTTGAGACAACTGAATAAGGTTTCAATTTCCCAGCGTAATGCATAATCCTGAATAGAATTGGCATTAAACTGAGGAGAAACGACGAGTAAAAGTTCTCCATTTTCTAACTGTAGTGCACTTATATATAGTTTCACTCGACCAACCAAAATCCGTCGTTTACGACATTCAATTTGACCAACTTGAAGATGGCGAAATAAATCACTGATTTTATGATTCTTTCCTAAATGATTGGTGACAATAAAGTTTTTTTAACACGAATGCAGAAGTTGATGTCTTGTTCAATTAACCATGTAAACCACTGCTCACCGATAAACTCTCTGTCTGCGAACACATTCACAATACGGTCTTTACCAAAAATGGCTATAAA
>NZ_MVOM01000109.1:0-2574 GCF_002018895.1 Acinetobacter sp. MF4640
GTTCGGGGTGTTGATTTGTTGGGCGGTGCCCGGGGACAAGGTCACGCCATTGATCGCGGTGATGGTCAATGGGTTGCCATCTGCATCGGTATCATTTGCCAATGGGTTTAAGGTCACTGGCGTGTTGTATGCGGTGTTGTACGTGTCATCGCTTGCAACAGGTGGTGTGTTTGGTGCTGCTGCAACGTTGATGGTTTCAGTTGCTGTTGAGCTGCCACCTTGGCCATCGCTGATGCTGTAGTTGAAGCTTTCTTGACCGCTAAAGCCTGTGTTCGGGGTGAAGGTAATGGTGCCTTGGGCATCAATGTTCACGATACCGTTCGGGGTGTTGATTTGTTGGGCGGTGCCCGGGGTCAAGGTCACGCCATTGATCGCGGTGATGGTCAATGGGTTGCCATCTGCATCGGTATCATTTGCCAATGGGTTTAAGGTCACTGGCGTGTTGAATGCGGTGTTGTGCGTGTCATCGCTTGCAACAGGTGGTGTGTTTAGTGTAGGTGCAAATGGCGACAAAGGTGTCCAACTACCACCACCCAAACCATGCTCAAATGGTTTGATAACTGAAGGTAATATTGGGTACTCAATTCCTAAAGGCGGAATATTATCTACCACTCGGTTCAACATTAAAGGTTTGATGCCATCGGCGACAGATGTTTCGCCCGCACGAGTAAGTTGAACAAAACGATGACCACCTTGCGTTACATCAGGATCTTCATCAAAAGACTCCCCTGCAATTTCAACGTAGTCCTTACCTTCTTTTTTGAATACGCGACCGTCGTCTAAGCGAACAACATCATTTTGTTGTTCAGATTCATTCATTTGCTGAAATGATTTTGCAAAATTTACAATTTTGTCGATATCTGAATTTGACTCGACCAGTAAGGAATTAAGACTGAAATTACCATCGTTATTGATTAAATCTTTGCCGTGTATTTCGACTACACGACCATTTGAAAGCTGCAATACGACATTGCTTTCTTCAGAAAGATGCAATACATCCTTTGCCTGAAGTTTCGCCCCTTTTTTTAGAATTAATTTTTTATTTGTATTGGAAAAGCGCCAAACATCACCGTCAACCGAGATTACTTTTACTGTTGTATTCATTTATAACTTTACCTCAATTTAAATGTTTAGCCATATCAATTATTTATGCCTATATGGCTAAATTTATTTAGCGCGGACACGAAATCATCCTAGTTTAGTTAATTAATATACAATATTAGTGTTACAGTCCATATACATTTACCTGCTTAAGTTGGCATTTTTTAACTAAAATTGTTACAAAGGCGCATTTATTTAACTTTATTTAAAATATTGGTTTTGTCATTTTGATAAATCGTTTTACCTTGGGATTAGCTACTATGTTGAGTCGTTTCTTAATTATTTGCTTGAGTAATATCTGTATTTTTTCAACTTATGCAAACGCACGAGAACCGCACAGCCTACCTAGTATTTCAACTAATGATCAGAACAATTTGGCATTGTTAAATCAACCCAGCACATGGTCTTTAGATAATCTAAATAAAGCTGAATGGTCAGACAATCTTGAAAAAGGCTATCTTCCTGTTTACTCAAAGTTACAAGTCCTGTTGAGTCGCCACTATTCATCTTCAGGGGCGATTGATGGTTCATTGGGCTTAAATACTGTTAAAGCGATTTCAGCTTTTCAAATTATGAAGGGTCTAAGTGGTGATGGAATCTTAGACGCAAATACTTGGCATCTTTTAAATGAAGATACAACCCAACCAACATTTATTGAATACACGATTACTGCACAAGACTTGAAGGGGCCTTATGCTCAATCTATTCCTTTAGATTATGCTGAACAATCAAAGATGCGAGGTTTGTATTACACCCGTGTGACTGAGATGCTGGGTGAAAAGTTTCATATGGATGAATTGTTTTTACAAAAAATAAATTCAGGTGCAACTTTTAATAAAGTTGGTGAAAAGATTATTGTGGCAAATGTGAAAAACACGTTGCCAAAAAATATAAAAATGATTATCGCGCACAAAGGCTCAAAACAATTATATTTGCTTGATCAACAAAATAAGATGATTGCTTCTTTTCCTGCAACCATTGGTAGTGAAGATAATCCCTCACCATCTGGCACTCATGTGATTGGGAGCATTGTGCCAAATCCACACTACAGCTATAACCCTAAGAATTTTATTCAAGGCAAAAATCTTAAACCTCTTAGTTTACCGCCCGGACCGAATAATCCAGTTGGAAATATTTGGATTGGTTTATCTCGACCTTCTTTTGGAATTCATGGGACACCCAACCCCGCTTTAATTTCTAAAACAGCTTCGCATGGGTGTATTCGATTGACCAATTGGGACGCAAATAATTTATCTAAAATTGTTCGCAAAGGCATGACTGTCAGATTTTTGGAGTAGAAGCTATTTTTTAAAGGCTCACTTGCGTTTTTAACTATAGTTGAGATCGGCTTTGTTGCACAAAGATTTGAAATGCAAAGCGCCCCTAATTGAGCCAAATTTAAGGCGTAACTTGGGTAAGTGGTCGACCTAATTCCGTAAATCTGTTAAGGACTGCTACACGTGCATGGATCTC
>NZ_MVOM01000110.1:0-2484 GCF_002018895.1 Acinetobacter sp. MF4640
CACCCAACATTCCAAATACTTGGGCATCAGCCTTTAAAATTCGATAAATAGGTAATTGCTTCATTCGATCTTGCCCTTTTTGATTGCGGATTCAATCGACTTCATAAACGCCTTGTTAAATTCAGCTGTTACTGCCTCAATGTTCTGAGCTAATGCTGGTCTTAAAAATGGAACTGGCGGTGAAGTTGAGGTACCGAACTCAATAAAGCGCCAGTAAAAAGTATCGCCGCCCGGGTTCTTGCTACTTCCGTCGGTGGTGTATTGCTTACCAGCGCGCCCCTTACGAATATTATCCTTAGTATTGGCATAGTTTTTTGCACCACCAAGAACGCCTACTCGCATGCGAACGGTATTTATATCGCGGCTTTTACCATTACGAATCACTAAGTTTTCTTGAATGCTTTCTCGCGTATCAGGATCATCAATTCGTGAAGCTCCAACCTTGGCAGCAAAGAGCACTAGTTGCATAGCTTTACGTGCAGCGGATCGAGCACGGCGGTTAACAGCTTTACCATCTGTCAAAGTTTGGAGTTTCTTAGAAAGCTCATCCATGCCCTCAATCTTAAATTCTATCGGCATTTTAATTCCTAATAAAAAGCCGCCTTTTGGCGGCTTTTTCTAAATTAACTTTTGCAGAAAATCATTCAATTCATCCTGAGTATGAAACGAAATAGTTTTTAATTCCGAACCAAAATGTAAAACTAAATCAATAGGAACTTCTCTTGAAGTTATCAAAGTTGACGTATTCTCAATAAAAGTTATTAATTCAGTATTGAAATAGATTTCAGTACCATTATGAGACGTGAATTTTACAAACATAATCTTTATTCTTCATAATTATTAAAATCTAATAATTACATAAATTTAGATAATTTCAACTCTATTTCTCTACACCGTGACTGAGCATCAAAGTGCAGTAGATTTTGCCATTTTCAGTATCGGGTAAAGGTTCACCCGTGATGCTATAAATTTTTCCATCGTAAACAACACGCATGGTTGTATCGATATCGGATCGCTTACGGATCTTACAGCGCGCAACAATTTCGGAATTATTGGCCTGAGCAACCAATGTGTCTTTGACTGAAAGCCATGTGACCTTCGCCCAAAGCGTTGCATGTGTGGACCATACTGGATCTAAGATGTTGCCATCGTCATCACGTGGTGAAGTTAACTTTTCAATGCGGACGCGGTGGCAGAGTTCGCTTGCTCTCATGGATCACCTACTGTCTTTTTGGTGGCGGCTTTAATTCACCATTTTTATTCACAATGTGGCAAGGTTGATAACCACCACCCATACGGACATTTTTACAAGCCCAACACTGACACCCCATTATCTTTTTAAGCCATTTCATACATCACCTATATAGCTGTCGGTTTACGATATGGATAAAGTAATGACTGCACAGGCATAGGTAAGAAATTGCCGTTCACAGGTGCATCACCTTCAGCATTTCGAAATTGATCCCAATAACCAATCAACAGTAATGCTGCCTGTTTAATAGCAGCGGGATAATCAGCTTCAAAAGTGTCTGTGATGTAATTCTTAATGACAGACTCAGCTGCAGCAATGTATCCATTTAAAGAAGTGTCATTACTGTCATCGTCGTACCGCAAATGGTGTTTTACTTCCTCTAAATCAACGATACTCATGTTTCTCCCCATTTTTTCTGAGCTAGCTTGAAGTTTTCGTAATTAAACTCTCCGATATGTGATTTTTCACAATGCCATAATGAGCCCTTGTAAGTCACATAACACCCATTCTCATACTTATTTTCAGTCCTAAAAATCCCTTTATATAGGGATTTCTCGCTACTATTTTCAGGTAAATCAGGTGGTTTCTGATCAGTCTTAGTGGTTGAACTAGTATTAAAAGGATCCTCCCGCTGATCACGCTTAGAAAGTGCTTCCAGCGAAAAGTTTTGCTGTTGCATGTAAACCGTATCACCACCTACAATCGGCAATAGCCCAACCTCCACACGCGCCTCATTAGGCGTTAGGATTGCCGCGCCTACACCTTCTTTTAAGCGTGCCATTTGTGATGTTGAGTCCATACGGATAAGCACATTAATATCTAAAAATGCTTCCAAACCACTATCTTTAAGCCCTAGTCCGTCATCAAGTAAGTTTTCACGTGCTTCTATCGGGCTTTGTAAACAATCTGAATAGTAAATTTCATTCAGATCTGAAATTTTAACCGTAGGTGTGGGTCCTAAGCCGACCTTAAACAATGGAACATGAAAGACAGAGCAAATAATCTCAGCTGTCATTTTTAACTGCTCAATGAGTTGAGAATCTGCCGCACTTACTGTAATGGTTTGGAAAGTCACCCCATCACCAAGTACTGCAGTACCCCCAAGATTTGCACCTGAATAATTTGCATTCCACTGCTTACGAAGTTCCGCAGCCTTCTCATTAGTGATAGATCCTGGTGTAGTCAAAACACCTGAAGGACGACTGTTATTACGAAAAAGGTTACGAGAGTTT
>NZ_MVOM01000111.1:0-2210 GCF_002018895.1 Acinetobacter sp. MF4640
TCTTGCGTTTCCATTTGCCCTCACCTAGAAACTTCATGCCTGTAGAGTCCATGAGTAGATGCAGCCCATCGCTACTTTTTTGGTAGCTGATTGCAATATCAATATGCTTTTGTCTTCTACAAAGCGTGGTGTAATCTGGTGGTGTCCAATTTAATCCGCAAAGTTTAATCAGACTTTGCACAAAGCCAGTGACCATACGTAAAGACAGACGAAATAAAGATTTAATCATTAAGCAGCATTGGATGGCTGCGTCGGAGTAGGTTTGATTTCGCCCTTGTTTGCCTTTTGATGGAGCATACCATTGCGTAGCAGGATCAAACCAAATGGCAATATTTCCGCGACTCATGAGTGCTCGGTTATATGCGGGCCAATTGGTTGTGCGGTAGATTTTCTGTGTAGGCTTCTTCATTTGAAAATTATATCGCTGAAAAAGCCTTTACAGATAGGTTTGTGCAACAAAGCCATTCGTTACTAGTACGATGCTGCCCATAAGCTGGATACTGAGTTGCGAAATCAATGACTGCTAGTTCTGTAGCATCATCTACACGATTTTTTAGATTAGGTACTCGACGGGATTTATTGATCAATGCATCCATGTCACCAGACTGTACTAGCTCCTGATAGCGATGAAAAGTATCTCTAGAGACACCCATCACTTTACACGCTCTAGATACATTCTGAAGCACTTCAGCTAAATTGAGCAGACCTACTTTGTGTTTAATGATTTGATTGTTAGTATGCAACATAAGAAAGTTACCTTTGTTTGATTAAGATTTCGACACCTTTATCAAAATGGGTAACTTTATCTTTTTCAAGAGTTATGTCCGATCAAGTCTGAACTAATACATCTGATGAATAAAAAAATTTGCTAGAGGTGCACTATGAAAAATATTGCTTATCATTCTTTTATATGCAGTCTATACTTTTTACTACATGGATGTTCAAATTCACAACCACAACAGCCTTTGCAGCATCAATCAAATAAAACCATTGCAAAATCAACAACGATACCCACTCAAAAAAATCCTCAACAGACTTTAGCCTCTTTTGACAAAATCTCTTGTGATGACATTCAAAATCCACAGTTTCAGCAAGCAGTTTTAAATGCCATTAATGAAATTCGAAATCACTCCCAACAATGTGGAAAAATTGCCTACTCGGCAACTCATTCATTAAAATGGAATAATCAATTACAGATGAGCTCAACTGCGCATGCACAGGATATTTCACAACGTCAGATTTTAAGTCATGTCGGGCGTGGAGGTGAAAATCTTAGATTCCGTATTAAAAAAACAGGGTATAAAGGCGGTGGGGGTGAAAATCTAGCAACAGGTCAAACCAACCTTAAACAAGTTCTTGAAAATTGGCTGGCATTAAGCCCAGGACATTGCGATAACTTAATGAAACCGCAATTTAAAGATTATGCGATCGCATGTAGCCGAAATCCTACAACCCATCGAACATACTGGGTGCAACACTTTGGTAGCGGGAAAAACTAAAACCGAGTACAAGATCTTTATTTGATCGGGTAAAAACTGAAATTAACAGTAAGCGTCCGCTGAACCCCATGTCTATTTTTTAATTTGAGTTGGATTTCCAGCGGTGTGGTAGCAATTCTTCTATTTGGGTCACTTTATGGGTCGGCAATCTTTTCAGCACATCACTTAAATAGGCATACGGATCCAGCCCATTCAGCTTTGCTGACTGGATTAAAGTCATGATGTTTGCCGCTCGCTGACCACTGCGCAGCGAACCTGCAAATAACCAGTTCTTACGTCCCAACGCCCAGGGGCGCATCTGATTCTCAACCCCTTGCGCAGCAATGCTGCTCATATCTATAGGTAAATTGCCATCATCCAGATAGCGGCTTAAAGCTGGCCAACGCTTCAGAGTGTAATTGATGGCCTTGGCGGTTGGAGAACTCGATGGCACCGTCAGTTGATGCTGGTTGAGCCATTCATACAGTTGTTGCATCACCGGTTGACTATGCTTTTGCCGATATTCGCGGCGATGTTCTGCTGTACCATCGGTCTTTTTCCTGAGTTCTGCTTCTATCGCATACAGTTTCTGAATCAGCACCAATGCCTGTTCAGCGACCTGACTTTTCCCGGTCACATGCAGTTCATGGAATTTACGACGTGCATGCGCCATGCAGCCCACCTCAATGACATCGCCTGATTTAAAGCGTGCTTTATAACCACTGTAATCAT
>NZ_MVOM01000112.1:0-2140 GCF_002018895.1 Acinetobacter sp. MF4640
TGGGTAGATTGGTTCAATAAAGAGCGTGTACATAGTGCACTAGGTTATGTATCACCTTTTGATTTTGAAGCAATGTACTATGATAAGATTAACCCGTTAGGTCAGGTGGCCTAACTTAAATAAAAAACTCTCCGACAAACCCGGTACGGTTCAGAGTTACATCCTTGATAGCTTAATGCATGATCACCAATAAACTGACGTTTGCAATCTTTGCATTGATGGTTTTGTTTCCCATCTACTTTGATGCCATTTCTCTTTATATTGTTACTTAGACAGGTAGGACATTTGATTTGTAGCGTTATTTTCATACCTCTATTTTATCAAAAGCCATATTGTTTTTTTCAGCATACTTTTTGAAACACCACCTAAAAATAATCGCTGGTTATTTAGATATGATGTAAATCGTAAGAGACCAACCATTCAGTTTGCAGTAGCAATTGATGACTATCGAAAAAAAGAGTTAGAGCGGGCAGGATTGGAAGTGCAAAATAACGGTCAAGTTTTTTTAGATAAACCTGAACACATATATAGAGCCGTAGGCATTTTAAAAGATTGCTTGGATTACTGTAGTAATGATGACAACTTTAAAAGAGCATCTAATTCCTAATAGAAAAAGCCACTTTATAAGTGGCTTTTTCATAGCACAGTAAAACTTCATACTTGAGAGATAGGATAGACCTTACTTTGTCATTACAAGTCATCCTTGGACGTGACCGTCTTGCAAAGGTATCAAACGATGTTTCTAATTTTCGATGAACTATGAATAAGAGTTATGGAGTACAGCCAAAGGCTCGATAACAAGCCTCAAAAGCTTATCAAAGAGTAGGCTTCCTTATTTGTGCTATAGTTTAATTGTTACTTAGCAGGTAGAACAATATGAATATCTGTATTGGTGGTGACTTGGATGGTCAAGTAGTGATTTTAAATAAGATGCGATTTAATGCAAAAGAGATAGATCAAAATAAATCATCGAGCTATATCAAGCAAAAGTATGTTAAGGGCGATCAAGTCTTTAATTTTTGGCGACATGCAGAAATGAAAATATGGGATGTCACCCATCAAGTTGAGTTGATTTTAGGAAAGAAAAATTAGCTAGAAGCGGGCAAATAAGCTTTATTCGCTTTTAGTGAAGATTTTCTTATCAATATGGATAAAAAAGCATTTCATGTGAGGTTGGGTGGTAGCAATAAAATAATATGTTAAGGTCTATCTATTGCACGCTAAAAAGCTTATAGTGATAGTGTATTAGAATTATTTATTTTATTGTATTTACTAAAGTTATTTCGCAATTGATTCAACTCTGCGGTTTATCCGATGTATATGATTTAAAAGATTAATTCTTATATTTTTCAAAATTTAAGAGAATATTTATGTCAAACATTACAACTGGTACCGTTAAGTGGTTTAATGAAACTAAAGGCTTTGGTTTTATTTCTAGCGATACTGGAGAAGACGTTTTTGCACACTTTAGCGAAATCCAATCAAACGGTTTCAAAGTGTTGAATGAAGGTCAACGTGTTCAGTTTACGATTGTAGCTGGCAAGAAAGGCCCTCAAGCAAGCTCTATCACAGTAATCTAAGAATATTGTGAATTAAAAAACCCGCTTCAGTTAGCGGGTTTTTTAATGGCAGCTTATTTACTACTCAGTTGTTAAGGAGTCGTACGCTCACTATCTTTAAGCGGTGAATGGCTTATTTAAAAAATATATGAACAAATATTAATTGATCTATAAGAAATCTTTTGAAGGACTTATTAAGAATAGTAGAAAAATCCCTAGATAAAGGGATTTCAATGCCAAGTAATCAATATAAGAATATGAATGAGGTGAAATTGTGATATTTGCTATGACACCGTAAAAGACTCTAGGAACGAGTTTAGTGATGAAAGTGTAAAAGCTGACTCGGAAAAATGGAGTGATCTATGAGTATTGTTAAATTACATGAAGTGAAGCGCCACTTACACTATGCCGATGATAGCAATGATGTTTGAACCGTACCAGGTTTGTCGGAGACTTTTTTATTTAAGTTAGGCCACCTGACCTAACGGGTTAATCTTATCATAGTACATTGCTTCAAAATCAAAAGGTGATACATAACCTAGTGCACTATGTACACGCTCTTTATTGAACCAATCTACCCA
>NZ_MVOM01000113.1:0-2039 GCF_002018895.1 Acinetobacter sp. MF4640
AAAACGAGTATGAACAAATTATTTCAACTCAAATATATTCTGTTAATGATTTTTCCAGCCTTCGTCAGGTCAGGAAACTGTGATAAATCACAGAAGTTAATAAGCTTCAACTTACTAAATTCTATAATATATGGTGGAGACTAGGAGAGTCGAACTCCTGACCTCCTGCGTGCAAAGCAGGCGCTCTACCAACTAAGCTAAGTCCCCAGCTTATCAATAAGTCAATGTTTCTGTTTTCTGTATTCAGCATTTAACAATGCTTGTTAGTCAGATTTGGTGGGTCTGACAAGACTTGAACTTGTGACCCCACGCTTATCAAGCGTGTGCTCTAACCAACTGAGCTACAGACCCTCAGATACATCGTCATGAAGAACAACTTGTTGTGGATTCTTACCAATCGTCAATCTTTCGTTAAGGAGGTGATCCAGCCGCAGGTTCCCCTACGGCTACCTTGTTACGACTTCACCCCAGTCATCGGCCACACCGTGGTAAGCGTCCTCCTTGCGGTTAGACTACCTACTTCTGGTGCAACAAATTCCCATGGTGTGACGGGCGGTGTGTACAAGGCCCGGGAACGTATTCACCGCGGCATTCTGATCCGCGATTACTAGCGATTCCGACTTCATGGAGTCGAGTTGCAGACTCCAATCCGGACTACGATCGGCTTTTTGAGATTAGCATCCTATCGCTAGGTAGCAACCCTTTGTACCGACCATTGTAGCACGTGTGTAGCCCTGGTCGTAAGGGCCATGATGACTTGACGTCGTCCCCGCCTTCCTCCAGTTTGTCACTGGCAGTATCCTTAAAGTTCCCGGCTTAACCCGCTGGCAAATAAGGAAAAGGGTTGCGCTCGTTGCGGGACTTAACCCAACATCTCACGACACGAGCTGACGACAGCCATGCAGCACCTGTATGTAAGTTCCCGAAGGCACCAATCCATCTCTGGAAAGTTCTTACTATGTCAAGACCAGGTAAGGTTCTTCGCGTTGCATCGAATTAAACCACATGCTCCACCGCTTGTGCGGGCCCCCGTCAATTCATTTGAGTTTTAGTCTTGCGACCGTACTCCCCAGGCGGTCTACTTATCGCGTTAGCTGCGCCACTAAAGCCTCAAAGGCCCCAACGGCTAGTAGACATCGTTTACGGCATGGACTACCAGGGTATCTAATCCTGTTTGCTCCCCATGCTTTCGTACCTCAGCGTCAGTATTAGGCCAGATGGCTGCCTTCGCCATCGGTATTCCTCCAGATCTCTACGCATTTCACCGCTACACCTGGAATTCTACCATCCTCTCCCATACTCTAGCTTCCCAGTATCGAATGCAATTCCTAAGTTAAGCTCAGGGATTTCACATCCGACTTAAGAAGCCGCCTACGCACGCTTTACGCCCAGTAAATCCGATTAACGCTCGCACCCTCTGTATTACCGCGGCTGCTGGCACAGAGTTAGCCGGTGCTTATTCTGCGAGTAACGTCCACTATCCAAGAGTATTAATCTCGGTAGCCTCCTCCTCGCTTAAAGTGCTTTACAACCAAAAGGCCTTCTTCACACACGCGGCATGGCTGGATCAGGCTTTCGCCCATTGTCCAATATTCCCCACTGCTGCCTCCCGTAGGAGTCTGGGCCGTGTCTCAGTCCCAGTGTGGCGGATCATCCTCTCAGACCCGCTACAGATCGTCGCCTTGGTAGGCCTTTACCCCACCAACTAGCTAATCTGACTTAGGCTCATCTATTAGCGCAAGGTCCGAAGATCCCCTGCTTTCCCCCGTAGGGCGTATGCGGTATTAGCATTCCTTTCGGAATGTTGTCCCCCACTAATAGGCAGATTCCTAAGCATTACTCACCCGTCCGCCGCTAGGTAATGTAGCAAGCTACATCACCCCGCTCGACTTGCATGTGTTAAGCCTGCCGCCAGCGTTCAATCTGAGCCATGATCAAACTCTTCAGTTAAAAATCATTAGTAGCTTATGGCTACAAATCTTGGCTCATCAATTTTCTGACAAATATTTCTCAAATAAACTTCGAGTAATTTTTACCAT
>NZ_MVOM01000114.1:0-2032 GCF_002018895.1 Acinetobacter sp. MF4640
ACTTTCAACTTTTGCCAGTGTTGATCTGTCAGCATGGTACGAGGCATAGCGAATAGTAAAATTGGGTTTGGCGATTTGATTTTACTACTTCGCTATTTTTTTAAGCTAAAAGTGTCAACACACCCTAATCTCACAAAAAATGAAGAAAAAAAACCTGCAACTTGGGGAAGGTGCAGGTATAAACTGATATTAACTACCATGGAGAACTTAATACCAAATAATATACTTGGTTTATATTGAGATCTCATTCACATTTTATTCCAAATTATTTAGAAACAAAAAAAAGCCCTTCAAATGATGAGCTTTTTGCGGTAATTAAGTGAATTTCTATAACTTCGTCCACTATAGCAGAAATACGCCATATACCTTGATCAAGGTCAAGTTAGCATATTCTCAATTTGCACTTATAGCTTTGCTTTAATACTATTCACTTAAGCACTTAAAATAATTGATCTAATGTCCGAACCTCAGTTTTCTCTTAGTGATTACCTATCCACAGTACAGGAAGTAATTCAAATTGCTTTCAATGAGCCTGTATGGGTGAAAGCTGAGATCCGCAATCTCAATATTAAGGGTGGACATTACTATCTTGAGTTAGCTGAAAAGGATGAAAGTACCGACAAAGTTATAGCAAGTTGCAAAGGGACCATCTGGAAATTTACAGCTCAGAAAATGGTGCTTAAGTTTGAAAGGGAAAGCGGTGTAGAGCTTTCAAAGGATTTAAATGTCCTAGTAAAAGTCAGGGCCAAGTTTGATCCTCAGTATGGCTTTTCAGTGAATGTTGAAGATATTGATTCAAGCTATACGCTTGGAGACATTGCACGGCGCTATCAACAAATTTTAGAAAGACTTACCTCTGAAGGCCTATTAAACAAAAACAAGCTCATCCCTACCCCTTTTGATATTCAGAATGTCCTGGTAATTGCTCCTGAAAATGCTGCAGGTCTAGGTGACTTCAAAAAAGATGCTGATGCTTTAGAAAAAGCTGGTGTATGTCATTTCAAGTACTACTCAGCAACATTCCAAGGGAACATAGCTGCGCAAAGCATTATCACCTCTCTCAGTAATGGCCTCAGACAATGGGCTACCGATTTCAATACACCACCTGATCTCATTGTGATTATCCGCGGCGGTGGTGCTGTAAACGACCTTGCCTATTTAAATGATTATGAACTGGCAGCATTGTTGGCCAAACGAACTGTTCCAATTTGGGTCGGTATTGGTCACGAAAAAGATCGTACGATACTAGATGAAGTTGCAAACCGTTCATTTGACACACCTAGTAAGGTAATTGGTGGGATTCGTAATCTAATTGCTGATCGGACTCAGGATGTCTTAGATTCATTCCAAACCATTAAGCTATTATCCCAACATCAAATCACAGCGTACCAAAGCCAAAATGATCAATACATGAGGATGATTAAGACGTTTGCGCATGGGCAAATCAATGAATCAAATAAGAGCGTAGATTTGATGAGAAGCACCCTACATTACTTAGCCCAGCAACAGATCAAACTGGCAACGAATCAAGTCGAATCACTGATGCGTGAAACCTTAATCCAGAATCCAAGAAACGTGATGGCTAAAGGCTACGGAATTGTTCGTAATGAAGGAAAAGCTATTCGCTCTATTCAACAGATTTCAGGTGATAACGTCCAAGTAGAATTACAGGATGGCACCATTCAAGCAAATGTAACGAAGGTAATTAGTAATGATTAAAAAAGAACTCTCTTTCAAGGAAGGCTATGAAGTCCTTAAAAAGAATGCGGAGCTATTGGAGTCGCAGGAAGAACCAGACATCGACAATTTAATGAAAATCGTTGAAGAGTCTATGGTTGCATATAAAGCCTGTAAAACACGTGTGGATGCAGTTCAACAGGCTTTGTATGAGACATTTGATATACGCTGAATTATCAGGAGACTTTCCCTTGGGAGATTCTAGGCAGCCAACTTATAAAAGTCTTCGGCCATTTGATTTGGTGTCTTAAAACCCAAACCCTTTTGAATTCTTCGATGATTATAAAATAACTCA
>NZ_MVOM01000115.1:0-1992 GCF_002018895.1 Acinetobacter sp. MF4640
GATCAGCCTTTCACGGTTGCAGGGATCTATGATGATGCGGTGATTGATGGCAATAAGGTACGTTCCTTTTCAATGTTGACCATCAATTCGGATCATCACCCCTTCATGAAGCAATTCCATGCACCGATGGATGAAAAACGCTCCATCATCGTTATTCCACAGCAGTACAGAAAAGACTGGCTGACTGCAGATCATGAACACGCGCATGAATATTTTTTTCAAATGCCCGATGAATTCATCACTTTTCCACGCGATAAGCAGAAACAAAACGTCTTATTCTGACGCATCCTTGTTTATCCACAACTTTTTAAATTTGATTTTCAAACGTTGTTAGTAATATCCTATTTAGACAAATTCTACTTCCAAACACGCCTCGTAGCGTAGGAGTATCACATGTCTAAGAAGTTGCCTATCTACTTCTCTGACGACGCATGGTCATCTTTACAAGAGCTCATGGGTCCAGAGGGTAAGCCAAGCCCTACCATCAATACCGTGCTTGAACAAATCGCTGTTCAAAATGAACTGGTTGCGCAGTTAGGGCTTACTGCAGTTCTACCCAAATCCAAAGTCTCAATTCCCGTATCTCTAGAGCGCATCCCTGCAGGTCCAGCCTTTAGTACCAAGGATGAACAAGACAAAGCGCTTGATCTAAATGAGTTCCTGATTCACAACCCGATTTCTACGTTCATTGCTTATGTAGACAGTGAATCCATGCTTGATGCTGGCCTAGAGATTAATGATCCAATCATTATTGATCGCAGTATTGAAGCCAAGCATTACGATATTGTTATTGCCCTGATTGATAACAATGCCTCGACAATTAAGCGGCTGATGATCACCAATAAGATGTCAAAGTCCGAAACCAAAGAGATATTTGGCGATGAAGATTATCCGCTTCCAGAACTTTGGTTGAAGGCTGAAAATCCTAACTACAATCACATCATCCCTGATGACAGTCAGACCATCTCAATCTGGGGTGTGGTGACTTTTAATTTAAAACGTATTTATCACCGCTCATAAAAAGAAGAATAACCATGAAAAGTGAAAATGAAATATTCGCGTTAGTCGACGTGAATAATTGCTACGTCTCGTGTGAACGTGTGTTTAATCCTGCCTTGAATGATCGCCCGACCATCGTGCTCAGCAACAATGATGGCTGTGCGGTGGCCAGAAGCCAAGAAGCGAAAGACCTCGGGATTAAAATGGGTATTCCTGTATTTCAAATTCAGGATCTGATCAAGCAACATGACATTCAGGTGCTATCAAGTAATTTCTCCTTATATGGCGAAATGTCCAAGCGCTTTATGGAGCTGCTTGGGGACTATGTTGCACCAGGAGACCAAGAGGTCTATTCCATTGATGAATGTTTCCTAAAGCTCACAGCTTATGAGCATCTATTTGACCTGACTGAATATGCGCAAGATATGAGGGCTAAAGCTTGGCGTTGGTTAGGACTACCCTGCTGCATTGGAATCGGTCGCTCTAAAACTGAAGCCAAGATTGCCAATCATCTCGCCAAGAAAAACAAGTTTTTCAATGGAGTCTGTAATCTGGTCCATATGGACCCATGCTCTACAGAAACGCTACTCGCACAAGTAGATGTATCCGAAGTTTGGGGCGTTGGCAGGCAGAACTGTAAGAAGCTCAATGCCATGGGTGTTCAATCCGTTCTAGATCTGATCAATGCCAATCCTAAAGAAATCAAAAAGCAGTTCAGTATCGTGATGGAAAAGACGGTGCTTGAGCTACAGGGCCTTTCTTGTATTGACCTGAGTGATGATGCGGTAGCGAAGAAGCAAATCATCAGCAGTCGTTCATATGGGAACCCAGTCTATGAAATGGATGACATCAAAGCATCTGTCCGACTTTATGTTGCTCGAGCCGTAAAGCGAATGCGGGAAGATGGCTCAATCTGCAAAATGATTGGGGTCTATATCCAAACCAGTCGCTTTGATAAGTCCGAGCGCTACTCGCCATATATCGTGGTTCAGA
>NZ_MVOM01000116.1:0-1984 GCF_002018895.1 Acinetobacter sp. MF4640
CGATCGTGCAATGCTTGCTCAAGTGCATCGAGCACCATATCTGTATTCATCCGTGTAGATACTTTCCATCCAACAATTGCTCGTGAGAACACATCAATAATAAAGGCGGTATAGACCCAGCCTGAATTTGTTTGAATATAGGGGTGAGTAGACCAAGGGAATTTCACCCTTAGCCCCTCGCAGAACCGGACATGAACCTCTCAGCTCATCCGGCTCCCATTATCCAACCGATGGTAAACATCCCATTTTCCAGTGCACAAAGGCATTTGGAAAATCACGCGCAAGTCGCCCTAAGGCATATCTAGCCCGTCTTTTATGACGGGCCAAGTTTTTATACTTACGCCTCAACCAGCGTATAAGATAAGCATTCATGTGTTGCCAGATCGCTGACATTGCTGAACCATGGAATCGACCATAGTATTGCTGCCAACCTTGAAGAATTGGATTGAATATTGCAGATAAATCACTTAATTCGCGATTACACATCAGATGTAGATGCCATTTCCGAATAGTCTGTCGCATTGCTTTAAGTGCATCACGACTGACTGCAGGAGAGAAATTTACATAAACTCTTTTATACTTGTCCACAGCCTTACGGGGCCTAAACGTGTACCCGAGAAAAGTAAATTGAACATCGGGATATGCTTTACGACGATTAATATCTTGGCAATAAACAATCTTTGTCTTGTCTGGATGCAATTCGAGACCACATTCACGAAATCGTGCATCGATCTTTTGTAAAACAAGTTTGGCTTGAGATAAACTCCGACAATGAATTACGCCATCATCTGCATAACGGCAGAACCGTACACTTTGAAGATGTTTCGTAATCCACATATCAAAAGCATAATGCATAAATAAATTCGCCAATAAAGGACTCACAACACCACCTTGTGGTGTGCCGCGATTCCTTTCTAAAAGATGGCCATTTATGTGTTGCATTGGTGCTTTTAACCAACGTTGCACATATAAAAGAATCCATGGAATTTCACAGTGTTTCTTGAGTGCACGCATTAGTAAATCATGGTCGATGTTATCAAAGAGACCTTTGATATCAAATTCCACAACCCAGTCATAATCCCAACTTCGTCTCCTCACTATCGCAATTGCATCATGGGCAGAACGCCCCGGACGATATCCATATGAGTTTGGATGAAATAATGGATCAATTTTCGGCTCTAATAAGAGCTTAACTGCTGTTTGCGCGACTCGATCTGCAACTGTTGGAATACCTAGTATACGCACGCCACCTGACTTCTTTGGAATCGGAACAGCCTTAACTGGCGGTGGAAAATAACTGCCAGAACAAAGTCGATTCCATAGTTTGTATAGGTTGTTCTTTAAATGCTTTTCGAATTGCTCAATAGATTCATGATCAACGCCTGGAGCGCCACCATTCTCTTTGACTTTTTTAAATGCCTCCCAGATTAACGCTTTAGGAATATTAAATGGTTTGGTCATAAAGTTTTGCTCCTCCTGCTTGCACAGTTGACAAATCCGTAGACCTGGATAATGCAACCCCTTCGCTCCATTACCATTACAGTAACTTCAACACTACTACGAGTTGCTCCGCCCCTTGGTGACGCATTGCTATTATCAGCCTTGCCTTTTGAGCTTGTGCCTTTCGCTTGACATCGCCACCGAAGGTTCCCGCAGTTCAACGTAAGAGCCTGAATTAGGATCGCGCTGCCTCTACGCCGGACACCGAATGGCCCGTAAGCAGGTAACGGCCAAACTAATCGCGGGGTAACTTCCATCCCCGGTTTTGATGTCATTTGAGTACTTTCGACACTTGAACGGCAGTTCACTGTTGTTCGCCTTCCTAATTCTTACCTGACATCTCTACGATGCCTTTTCCATAACGCTCACGACCGGGACTTTTGATCCAAGCCGCTTATGGTGGTTTGCTACCTGCTCCTGCAAGCCGATAGCGAGGGGCCATACCCTCATCTCTTACGCCGCTTGCTGCGGCACACTAAAGTCA
>NZ_MVOM01000117.1:0-1808 GCF_002018895.1 Acinetobacter sp. MF4640
TTCTTGACTCAAGCATTAATGCAGTACGATCTTCAAAGTTAAGATGATGGTATGACAATTTTATATACTCCATAAACCCTTTAAATTAATTAGGTGGTTTATGTCGCACTTCAAGTTTTACTCTGCCCTTCAATAAAAAAACTTGTCAGTAGTTTCAATTAATGCCATGCATTTTGCTATAGTACGTAGAACTGTAGGTTTAGTTGTTTGTCTTTTTTTGTATACAGTGCCATGTGTTAACTCAGCATGGGCATGTTGTAAAAGAGTTCTAATTTGAACTTCGCAGGGAATATTTGATGGTATTTTAATACCTTTGTGTTTAATCTCGTTTTTAGATCTCAAAATAAAATGCATTGATTGATAAGAAAATAGTAGAGGTTCTTTATTTTTTTCATCCTCATAATCTCTCGCAATAATACTATTCCAAGAATCATGAGAAGTTATTAATTGACTTAGAATGCGGACATCGTCGGTTAGTAAAACAACAAATCTTAATCCAATCTTATCTTCAATATCATCATATGGATTTGTATATGCTTTTTCACGATAAAAAGCTTTATCAATCAGAGATTTGATGTTTTTTACTCTAATTTTAGGCTCAATTTTTAAAAATGTTTCGATCTTTAATTGATTTGATTCTAGGGAATTTAAGATTTGAGAGACGATATAGTCTCCCCATGCTTGATAGATAGGTTCTTCTAAAAGCCATTTTTCTTGGAACTCTTTTTCGTTCATTTCTTAATAATTAATTTCGATTTGACGACTATTTGAGTCCATTCTGGTACATTGCCATTTTCATCTCTATCTCCTTCAATAGTTGTAATTGAAACATCATTTTTAAATGTATCTGGATCAGCTTCAATTTTAACATTATTACTGAAAGTAACTTTGTGTAGTTTCAATTGATTTTTGATGTGCTCAACATCTTTTGTAAATGAAGTAATCGGGATTTTTTTATCTTTGAGATAATTTCTATATTCATCAATTATATCTTTTTCAAAAAAACTTTCTGCAAATTCAATAGGATTAACAACAGAAGATTGTCCTAATTTGAGATAAGTAGTTAAGGCATTAGATAATTCATATTTTTCTTCAGAACTCTTATTATCTAAGTTTAAAATAAACTCTTTGGTTGCATCATAAAAAAACTTAGTTGTTCGAGCACTGGTTTCAGGATAACCACATCCAGCAAAAGTACTATAAAAATACTCAGCCGCCGCTTTACCATCAACTTGACTAATTTGATTGTCTGAAATTAATACTGACCATTTATCATTAAGATTAGTGGACGAAGGCGCATAGTCTGATTTTTCACAAAAACCAATTGTTTTATATAGTTTTGATGAAGGTGTTAGTAACAAAGCTTCAATATGCTTTAATGAAATTTGTCCATTTTCAGTAGTAATTTTCTCATAGCCACTATGAAGATCAGCTTTCATTACACCAATAATTTTTTTGTCCAGTATCCCATATGTTCCAGTGAAAACAACAACAATGCCTCCACCAATTGAGCGCCCTTTCTCAAATTGCGCTTTGGCTAATCTAGTTGCGATAGCATAGGATGAATTAATAAATTCATCGTCAGAGTCATCAATTGCTTTATTTATGATGCTTGGTAAGCCAGAGCTTTCTACATCAATAATTTGCATTGAAACTGCTTTAGAATCTGAGCCTAAGGCACGGCAGAGTAAAACTTGAAGTGCGACATAAACCACCTAATTAATTTAAAGGGTTTATGGAGTATATAAAATTGTCATACCATCATCTTAACTTTGAAGATCGTACTGCATTAATGCTTGAGTCAAGAA
>NZ_MVOM01000118.1:0-1795 GCF_002018895.1 Acinetobacter sp. MF4640
TGAATTATTTTATAATCATCGAAGAATTCAAAAGGGTTTGGGTTTTAAGACACCAAATCAAATGGCCGAAGACTTTTATAAGTTGGCTGCCTAGAATCTCCCAAGGGAAAGTCTCCTGATAATTCAGCGTATATCATTAACTTTTTAAATCTAAAAAACAGGAATTTCATTTATGTCTAAACACTATGATTATATTGCGATTGGCGGAGGCAGTGGCGGTATTGCATCAGTCAATCGTGCTGCCATGTATGGTAAGAAATGTGCACTGATAGAAATGGGTGATATTGGTGGAACCTGTGTCAACGTAGGATGTGTTCCTAAAAAAGTGATGTGGTATTCAGCTCAAATTGCCGATGCGATTCATAAATATGGTCCTGACTATGGCTTTAATACAGAATTGAAATCCTTTAACTGGAAGAAATTAGTTGAAAACAGACAAGCCTATATCAGCCGAATACATACATCGTATGACACAGGACTAGCTAAAAATAATGTTGATGTCATTCGAGGTTTTGCAAAATTTTTAGATGCTCAAACAATTGAAGTAAATGGTGAAACGTACACAGCTGACCATATTTTAATTGCTACGGGGACTCAAGCATTCAAACCTGAAATTGAAGGTGCTGAATATGGTATTGATTCCAATGGTTTCTTCGGATTAGAACACTTACCGAAGCGGACTGCTATTGTTGGTTCTGGCTATATTGCTGTGGAATTGGCAGGTGTTCTTAATGCATTGGGTTCGAATGTACAATTATTTATTCGTAAACATCAGCCTTTGCGTGGATTAGATCATTTCCTTGGTAAAACACTATTAGAGAATATGCGCAGTGAAAATATTAACGTGCATACTCATAGTCAGATTAACAAAGTGACTAAAGTTCAAGATAACTCACTTGTATTACACCTAGAAGATGGTACAGAACATAGTGTAGATTGCTTGATTTGGGCAATTGGTAGAAAACCTGCAACTGAAGCGATCAATCTTAATAAGACTCAAGTTCAATTGAACGAGAATCGCTTTATTCATGTTGATGCATATCAAAATACAACACAGTCTGGCATTTATGCAGTGGGTGATATTACAGGTAAAGTCGAGTTAACACCTGTTGCTGTGGCAGCGGGTCGAAGACTGTCTGAACGTTTATTTAACAATAAGCCAAATGAACATTTAGATTATGAAAATATTCCGACTGTGGTGTTTAGTCACCCACCTATTGGAACAGTTGGATTAACCGAAGATCAAGCCATAGAAAAATTTGGTAAAGATGCCATCAAAATTTATAGTTCTTCCTTTACATCCATGTATACAGCGATAACAGAACATCGACAACTCACAAAAATGAAATTAATTTGTGTAGGAACTGATGAGAAAGTGGTCGGAATTCATGGTATTGGATACGGTATGGATGAAATTCTGCAAGGCTTTGCTGTTGCTTTAAAAATGGGAGCAACTAAAAAAGACTTCGATAACACTTTAGCAATTCATCCGACTTCTGCTGAAGAATTCGTCACAATGCGTTAATCATTGATCATCTAAAAGAGCATTTATTTATATATTTGCTCTTATTTTTATATTCTATATCCAAATTATGAACTTTCAACAACTTAGAATTATTAGAGAACTCACTCAACATAATCTCAATTTATCACAAACAGCACATGCTCGGCTTTGTTGCACAAAGATTTGAAATGCAAAGCGCCCCTAATTGAGCCAAATTTAAGGCGTAACTTGGGTAAGTGGTCGACCTAATTCCGTAAATCTGTTAAGGACTGCTACACGTGCATGGATCTC
>NZ_MVOM01000119.1:0-1772 GCF_002018895.1 Acinetobacter sp. MF4640
TCTTGACTATTTTGTATTGCTCGACGCACTGCCTGTGTCGTTGTGGCGCTGCTGTGTAGAACTTGTCCCATAGTGCTTCCTTCCATTTATCTGAGAATATTGCACCATTAAAATCTGGGACTAAACACCTAGCGACTGTATGTAGCATCACAAAATTATCGCAACATACCAAAGCTAAAACTTTATTGAATACGCTGTTGGCCCTTGAATTGTTTGAAGTCGAATCTGAGCAGATTCATTCAAATTTTTTAACCAGTTTAAAAAGCCAGGCATTGCAAAATCAGCAAATGAAATCTGATAAAGCTAAAAATGCAGCTCAAGCACGTTGGGGGAAATCCGCAAGTAATGCTCAAGCATCAACTAAGCAACAAAAAGTAAATGCTCAAGCAGGTCCTGAGAAGAGCTCGAGTATTACTCAAGTTATACTTGAATCATGCCCTTCATCTTCATCTTCATCTTCATCTTCATCTTCATCTTCATCTTCATCTTCAAATTTTGAAGAAAAAAATGAGAGTTTTTTAGAAAATTCAAAATGGATTTAGGAGATCAGCCATGAATACCATCCTTAAAACACTCCAGTTTCGCGCAGAAACAACGGAAACACTTTGCCCTGCCCATCATATACCCATGATAGAAATTGCAGGTCACAGGCTCTGTAAATTGTGTGCCAAAGAAACCGTCCATCAATCACATGCAGCCTATGAGAATGAACTGCAACAGCGATTGCTAAAACAGAAAATTAAAAATTCAGGGCTCAATAAACGCTACCTGGATCGGGGCTTCAAGAATTATGTAGTTGCATGCCCTGCACAAGACAATACCATCAAACTATGTCAGGCCTTTGCACAGCAGATTATTTCTGACCACAACCCAAATATGTTGATGATTGGTACACCGGGTACAGGTAAAACCCATCTGAGTGCATCAATTATTCGCAACATTCTGCATAACAGTACAAAATCTGCGCGTTACTATACCAGTGCAGAAATTGCTCAAAAAATGATGGACACCTGGTCAGATGCTTCACGCTCTGAGAAAGAAGTTATCGACCATTTCTCCAGTTTTGATTTATTAGTGATTGATGAATATGGCCTGCATGACCGGCATGAAAAACGCCTGGAGATGGTACATAAGGTTTTGTATAGTCGTTATGACAACATGAAATCTACCCTTCTGATTTCCAATTTCACAGTCCAAAATATGCAGCGAGATTTAGGTATCCGATTATGGTCACGATTACATGAAAACAATTTGATTGTAGTACCGTGTTATTGGGATGATCAGCGGATAACCAAATAATACGACTCTTTACTTAAGCCAATTATCTCGCTGAAATAATTGGCTTTTATAATTAGATTTTTCAAAATTGCATTAATTGCATATTCTTATTAAATGGACAGATATTCTTATTTGAAGCTAAACACCCGTTCTTATTTGGTGGTGTTTCAAAAAGTATGCTGAAAAAAATAATATGGCTTTTGATAAAATAGAGGTATGAAAATAACGCTACAAATCAAATGTCCTACCTGTCTAAGTAACAATATAAAGAGAAATGGCATCAAAGTAGATGGGAAACAAAACCATCAATGCAAAGATTGCAAACGTCAGTTTATTGGTGCTCATGCATTAAGCTATCAAGGGTGTAACTCAGGTATTACCGGCAAGATATTACATTTAATGATCAGAGGAAGCGGTGTAAGAGATATTGCTGAAGTCGAGCGTATCAGCATTGGCAAGGTATTACGAACCTTAAGTGAATCGATCTATCAGAT
>NZ_MVOM01000120.1:0-1498 GCF_002018895.1 Acinetobacter sp. MF4640
GTCAGTGATTCACAGGTGCTTGGTGATTTACTTAATCAGATTCCACAAGATGAGCGGATTGACTCTGTTTATACCGATGGAGCTTATGACACCAAGCAATGCCGTCAGGTCATTGCAGATCGGCAAGGGCATGCGGTGATTCCACCTAGAAAAAATGCGAAACCATGGAAAGATACAAAGAGTAGCTCGCTAGAGCGAAATGAATTACTTCGAACAGTTACACGTTTAGGCAGGACACTATGGAAAAAATGGTCAGGCTATCATCGGCGAAGTTTGGTTGAAACTAAGATGCATTGCATCAAATTATTAGGAGATAAACTCAGTGCAAGGAGTTTTGATAACCAAGTGAATGAGATCCATGCACGTGTAGCCGTCCTTAACAGATTTACGGAATTAGGTCGACCACTTACCCAAGTTACGCCTTAAATTTGGCTCAATTAGGGGCGCTTTGCATTTCAAATCTTTGTGCAACAAAGCCGTTTGATACTTGGTAATACGATTAATATTTCGTCTCCTCCCCAACGAATGAGAGTGTCCTTGCTACGTAAATTTTTGGAGAGCTCATGCATGACTTGTTGTAAGACCTTATCTCCTAATGCATGACCATGAGTATCATTAATCGTTTTAAAGTAATCGATATCAGCCAATAACACGCAGCAAGAGTTATCTTCATTGCACATGTCTTTTTGAATGGTATCTAGAAGATGTTCACCATAGCGACGATTAAAAATACTCGTCAAACTGTCGTAATTGGCCCACTCTTCAAGTTGACTCTTGATCTCGATATGATGATTAATATTTCTACCGATACTCACATTGTGTGTAATTGTGCCATTACGGTCTTTTAGAGGGGATGAAACGAGCTCTAAGAAATGCTTTTCATATACATGGTCTTTATTTTCAATATCCTGATTTTTTATTCTTTGTAGTTCTATCAGCTTTTGATCATGTGGATATAATTTTGTGATAGGTTCATCTTTTAAATCTGCTAGGGTGTAGCCCGAGAGTTCCTCTGCGGCATGATTCATAAATTTAATTTTAGCTTGATCATCCGTGATCACTATCGTATCGGGTGTTGTATTGATTGCTGCAACCAGCATCGCTTGATATTTAAGACTTTCGTTTTTTTCCGTGATATCTCGTTGAACGGATACAAAATGGGTGATTTCACCTGTTTCAGTTTTAATCGGGGAGATGTTCCACTCTACATCGTACGGTGTTTTATCTTTGCGATAATTAATCGTATGGTTATGGAAAAATAGTCCATTAGATATGCAATCTTTTAATTCCTGAATCACGGTTAGATCTGTCTCAGGCCCTTGTAAGATACGGGGCGATTGTCCAATGAACCGTACCGGGTTTGTCGGAGAGTTTTTTATTTAAGTTAGGCCACCTGACCTAACGGGTTAATCTTATCATAGTACATTGCTTCAAAATCAAAAGGTGATACATAACCTAGTGCACTATGTACACGCTCTTTATTGAACCAATCTACCCA
>NZ_MVOM01000121.1:0-1469 GCF_002018895.1 Acinetobacter sp. MF4640
GATCAGCCTTTCACGGTTGCAGGGATCTATGATGATGCGGTGATTGATGGCAATAAGGTACGTTCCTTTTCAATGTTGACCATCAATTCGGATCATCACCCCTTCATGAAGCAATTCCATGCACCGAAGGATGAAAAACGCTCCATCATCGTTATTCCAGAGCAGTACAGAAAAGACTGGCTGACTGCAGATCATGAACACGCGCATGAATATTTCTTTCACATGCCTGATGAATTCGTCACTTTTCCACGCGATGAGCAGAAACAAAACGACTTATTCTGACTTCTCCTTGTTTATCCACAACTTTTTAAATTTGAATTTTAATCTCTGTTAGTAATATCATATTTAGACAAATTCTACTTCCAAACACGCCACTGTAGCGTAGGAGTATCACATGTCTAAGAAGTTACCTATCTACTTCTCTGATGACGCATGGTCATCTTTGCAAGAGCTCATGGGCCCAGAGGGTAAGCCAAGCCCTACCATCAATACAGTTCTAGAACAAATCGCTGTTCAAAATGAACTTGTTGAGAAATTAGGGTTAACCGCAGTACTACCCAAATCCAAAGTCTCAATTCCAGTCTCTTTAGAGCGCATTCCTGCTGGCCCTGCATTTAGTACCAAGGATGAACAAGATAAAGCACTTGATCTGAATGAATTCCTTATTCATAACCCTATTTCTATATTTATCGCTTACGTAGACAGTGAATCGATGCTTGATGCAGGTTTTGAGATTAATGATCCGATCATTGTTGATCGCAGTATAGAAGCAAAGCACTACGATATCGTAATTGCATTAATTGATAATAGTGCTTCGACGATTAAGCGGTTAATGATAACAAGCAAGATGTCTAAGTCTGAAATCAAAGAGATTTTCGGAGATGAAGACTACCGTCTTCCAGACCTTTGGTTAAAAGCTGAGAATCCTAGATACAATCACATCATTCCCAACGACAGTCAGACCATCTCAATCTGGGGTGTGGTGACTTTTAATTTAAAACGTATTTATCACCGCTAATAAAAAGAAGAATAAAAATGAAAAGTGAAAATGAAATATTCGCGTTAGTCGACGTGAATAATTGCTACGTCTCGTGTGAACGTGTGTTTAATCCTGCCTTGAATGATCGCCCTACTATTGTGCTCAGTAACAATGACGGCTGTGCCGTGGCCAGAAGTCAGGAAGTGAAAGATCTCGGCATCAAGATGGGTGTTCCTGTATTCCAAATTCAGGACCTGATCAAGCAACATGACATTCAGGTGCTATCAAGTAATTTCTCCTTATATGGCGAAATGTCCAAGCGCTTTATGGAGCTGCTTGGGGACTATGTTGCATCAGGAGACCAAGAGATACCGTCTGAAACGTCAAGCAAATTATCGAAAATTCATGCTCAATAATCTGCTTGATAAGGCTGTTGGTGTTTGAGTACACCATAACAAAGATGAACCAACTTTCTCATTGCAGCTCCAAT
>NZ_MVOM01000122.1:0-1465 GCF_002018895.1 Acinetobacter sp. MF4640
TTGTTCCATTTTAGAGATTTGTTTAAGATAAGATATAACTCATTGAGATGTGTCATAGTATTCGTCGTTAGAAAACAATTATTGTGACATTATTTCAATGAGTTATCTATTTTTGTCGTGTACAGAGTCAAGAGTCATATCATTTTAGTGGGCTACATAGAGTGAGTCCACATGGCTAAAAATAATTGGAGATATAAGATGACTATTCCCGAAATTGAAAATGGTGTCCAGACTACCAATACCCTTAGTAATAATCTCGGTGCAAAAATCACTAAGTTTGGTATAGGTGGCATCTACGTTGCCATGACGATAATATATTTGTGGTTTGGTGGCATGAAATTCACTAGCTACGAAGCAAACGGTATACATGGTTTTGTTAGTAATAGCCCTCTGCTTTCGTGGATGTATAGCTTCCTCAGCATTCAAGGATTCTCAAATTTTCTGGGTGTGCTTGAAATTTCAGTTGGCCTGTTAATCGCTGCACGAGTTTTCTCCCCTAAGCTCGCAATCTTGGGCGGTGTACTTTCAACCGGACTCTTTTTTACGACATTGTCGTTCATGCTGACTACACCCGGTGTTTTTGAGGCATCTCTTGGGTTTCCTGCGATCTCTGTGGTTCCTGGCCAGTTTTTGCTAAAAGATTTAGGCTTGTTTGTCGTGTCTATATTTATCGTAGGTACATCACTTACAGCACTGGAGCACAAAAACAAATAAGCCTCACCCGAAACAACTATAAGTTAGATGGCTCCTAAACACATTAGAGAGCCTTTATTTTTATCTTTTAAGTGCTTCAAGTACGTGCCTTACTAGAGGCTGTGTAAGCGTCCGCTGAATCCCATACCTATTTTTTAATTCGATTTAGGTTTCCAGCAGTGCGGCAGCAATTCTTCAATTTGGGTCACTTTGTGTGTCGGTAACCTTTTCAGCACATCACTTAAATAGGCATACGGATCCAAGCCATTCAGCTTTGCTGACTGGATTAAAGTCATGATGTTTGCCGCTCGCTGACCACTGCGCAGCGAACCTGCAAACAGCCAGTTCTTGCGTCCCAACGCCCAGGGACGCATCTGATTCTCTACCCAATTGTTGCATATCGGTAGATTGCCATCATCCAGATAGCGGCTTAAGGCTGGCCAACGCTTCAGAGTGTAATTGATAGCCTTGGCGGTGGGAGAACTCGATGGCACTGTCAGATGATGTTGGTTGAGCCATTCATATAGTTGTTGCATCACTGGTTGACTATGCTGTTGTCGGTATTCGCGGCGGTCTTCCGCTGTACCATCGGTCTTTTTCCTGAGTTCTGCTTCTATCGCATACAGTTTCTGAATCAGCACTAAGGCCTGTTCAGCGACCTGACTTTTCCCGGTCACATGCAGTTCATGGAATTTACGACGTGCATGGGCCATGCAGCCCACCTCAATGACCTGGCCTGATTTAAAGCGTGCTTTATAACCACTGTAATCAT
>NZ_MVOM01000123.1:0-1388 GCF_002018895.1 Acinetobacter sp. MF4640
TAATGCTGATCAGTTAAGACAAAATAGCTGAAATGCGGTAAAAATGAGCGTATCCAGATACGCTCATTTTTTTATGACTTTTTCTCAGAATTTAAGTTCAGCATTTCAGCAGACAGCTCCTTCACTTTCTAATTTTAGCGAATTAATTGATTTAAACTGGATTGAAGACTGTTTAAAACGGACCGGGAAAGCATCGGTCAGAAAAAGAAAACTCCCCGCAGAGCATGCTGTATGGCTAGTTATTGGACTTGCATTGTTCCGCGACCAGCCCATCTGGTATGTTGTTCAGCAGCTGCAGCTGGTTTTTGGCACGGCTGAAAGCTGCGCCCCAAGCGCATCAGTGCAGGCCAGACAGCGCTTGGGTCTGGAGCCTTTAAATGTCCTGTTCAATACACTGAGTCAGACATGGTTTGAAGATTCTCAGCCGCAATATTCCGCCTTTCATGGCCTAAGCATCTGCGCTGTAGATGGAGCCGTCTGGTCCATGCCCCACACAGATGAGAACTTCAGGCACTTCGGTTCTTCCAAAGGCAAAACGATAGCAGCACCTTGGCCGCAAGCCAGAGCGGTTTGCCTGATCAACACCAATACTCATGAAGTGATTGATGCCGGGATTGGAAGTATGGATCAAGGCGAGCTGACTTTAGCGAAGAAATTGAAAGTGCCTGCAAATAGCCTGACTTTATTTGACCGGGCCTACTTCTCTGCTGATTTCTTATCAGGGTGGCAGTCTCGGGAAAACTGCCATTGGCTTATGCGGGCTAAAGACAATCTGCGCTATGAAATTATCAGGAAAAACTCAGCGCATGACTTTCAAATCAGAATGCCTGTTTCTCCAAGAGCGAAGAAACTGAATCCGGATTTAGGTGACTATTGGGAAGCCCGCCTGATTGAAACTGAACAGTCTGGAAGGGTTAGACGATACGTTACATCATTATTAGATTCAAAGGCTTATCCTCTGGAAGAGGTCAGTACGCTGTATGCTCAGCGCTGGGAAATCGAGATGTGCTACCGTGAAATCAAGAGCGACCTGCAAGATGGGATGCATTTAAGAAGCAAGCAGCCTGAATTGGTGTATCAGGAATTATGGGGTGTATTGATTGCTTATAATATTCTTAGAAGGCAAATGAAATTTATGGCTCAACGGGCGAAAGTCAGCCCTTTGCGTATCAGTTTCCATATTGCTTCAATCAGCATTATCAATATATTAAGGCATACTCCGCTGGAATCGGCAGGGAATTTGCCCAAGCATTTAGAGCGTTTGCTGGAACAGTCTAAAATGTTTGTTTTGCCTGAAAGAAGATCAAGGCAATGCCCTAGAGTCGTCAAAATAAAGCCTCAAAAGTACCCAAGAAAATGCCAGTCAATTTCTTAACTGACTGGCATTA
>NZ_MVOM01000124.1:0-1359 GCF_002018895.1 Acinetobacter sp. MF4640
GTTTGCCTTTTGATGGCGCATACCATTGCGTAGCAGGATCAAACCAAATAGCAATATTTCCGCGACTCATGAGTGCTCGGTTATATGCGGGCCAATTGGTTGTGCGGTAGATTTTGTGTGTAGGCTTCTTCATTTGAAAATTATATCGCTGAAAAACCCTTTACAGATAGGTTTGTGCAACAAAGCCCTTTGTTTCTATCATGATCAAAACATTCATGCTGTGCATCCTGCTCTCAGCCTGAACAGCGGATTCGATTTTGATAAAGGTACAGTCACTGTCTTTGTGCAGTGTGTGAATTGGAATAGTCCTTCTGTGAGGGCTGTTTCGAATAACTCTTTTATAGAAAGTGGGGATGATTATCTTTTTTTTTTGATCCCAAATGCTTTTCTCCATGCTAGTGGGCAGGTGCCATATTTTTCACGGAAATTCTTTCTAAATGACACAGTATTATTAAAACCTGAAAGCTCGGTTATCTTTTCGATAGACAAGTTTGTCGCTTCTAAAAGTTCACAACTTAATCTGATTCTTTCAGTATTCAGCCAATCGACTAAGGTCATACCTGTCGCTTTCTTAAAGTGCCGTGTGAACGTCCTGCGTGTCATATGTGTCCGTTCAGCGAGGCTTTCAATATTATGTTGTAAGGCTAAATTCTTTCTTAAAAAATCAAGTAATAGGTTAATTTGTGCATCTTGGCTCGATTCTGCGACTGGCTGTTCAATAAACTGAGTTTGCCCACCTTCACGGTGAGGCGGGATCACCATTACTCTAGCAACTTTATTCGCAATTCGTGCATTATAGATTTCACGTACCAAGTACAAGCAGCAGTCTAACGCTGCGCCTGTTCCAGCAGAGGTTACGATCCTTTGGTCTTCTACATACAGGGCGTCATTATCAAGTTGAACCTGTGGAAATCGTTCACTAAAATCCTGTTCAGCCATCCAGTGCGTAGCTGCTTTTTTATGGTCAAGCAGCCCTGCATATGCCAATGCATAAGTTCCGTAGCATAACCCTACAATTCTAATTCCAGCTTGATATGCACAATTTAGGGCATCGATAAGTACTTTTTCAGGTTTGTGATTAAAATCATCCCATCCAGGAATAATAATAAGATCCAATTGTTTAATAAGTTCGATCCCCCCATCAGGGATAATCATCATAGACTGTTCTGTTTTTACGGGTTGGCCATCTATAGAAAAAATTCTCAGATCAAATAAGCGTTTATCTTCAATCTTGATATTGAAAATGATATGGGGGATAGAGAAGTGAAATGGATTTATATTGGGATATACGAACAATCCAATCACTGGTATAGCCATTCAATCTACCTCTCTAAAATAATAAATATAGCATGTTGTCCC
>NZ_MVOM01000125.1:0-1341 GCF_002018895.1 Acinetobacter sp. MF4640
TTGACGCTTGCCCAGCTCTCGCTGTCCTCCCTAGTCAGCATCGCTATGAAGACTCAGGCGAAGGTGGAAACAGAAAATTGGCAGTAGAGTAGGCTGAAGAGGATCAATCAGATAATCCGGATACCCATATTTATTAAGTCGATTGGCGATTTAAATAATAGGTAATTAATTATGAACAAGATTTTTACAAAGTTGGATACTAAAAAAATAGTTATTGAATTGCTAAATACTTTTGAAAAAGCAAACTTTGATTACTACTCAAGAGCCTATCTTGAAAGTCAAAAGGGCACATTTTGCGTATCCTTTGGAAACTGCCTAATGCAAGATGCAAACATTATTACTATCTACATAGATAAAGCCCCACATGAGTTTTATTTCACCCATGAGCATTCTAATATTGCTGAAGCACATCACGAAGCAATTAGTCTATTTAAACAAATTCTAGACTTTTATTTTACTTATTTAAAGCAAACATGAGTAAGCCCCGCAAGGGGCTTTTTTAATGCCTGCGGGCTTGCTTTAGATCAGTTGCAAGCCGTTGGGATTATTAACCCCCTTGCCCTAGTCGCAACCCTGCGGGATTGCTTTGTAAGTCCCGCTTAGGGGCAAAGGGGAGTAGTTGCGGTTCTGCGGTCAGCTCGACAAAATCACAGATTTTGTCGGCTTCGCTTGAACCTTGCAACGGTAATCAGGGAGGGAAGAATTTTTATATTTCTTCAGTTCGCAAAGTAGACACTTTGCTCTATTGATACCGCCTAGAGGTTTACACTTATTTACACATATTGTTTTGTACTCACAAATCAATATATGTATAATATATTTATTAGGTCGATTGGCGATCTACCAATAAAACAGGTACTTAAATATGAAAACTCAAGTTTCACCCAAGACAGTTTTAAATCTAGTAGAAAATGTTTTGAGATCAAAAAAAAATGCCGTAACTGTTATGCAGGGTATTTATTTAAAGAAAGGTAAAGCTGAAATATTCATCACGATTGGACAGGTTAAATTAATCACTGTGTTTTTTAAAGGTCGCACAGAGTTACTTTTAACCGCTTTAAAACATGACAGCATGAATGAAGCAGAACAACAAGCCAAAGACTTTATAGAACAAATTAACGAAGTTCTGGACGAAGTAGAGAAGCGAAATTAAAAGAAGCCCCATAAGGGGCTTTTTTAATGCCTGCGGGCTTGCTTTAGATCAGGAATGACCAAAACCACAGGACAGGACACCGACCCGCTACAGCGCAAATCTGAAGCATTCAGAATACACAGTAATATTTACACTTGTTTACATATATTGTTTTGTACTCACAAATCAATTTAGGTATAATGTATTTA
>NZ_MVOM01000126.1:0-1302 GCF_002018895.1 Acinetobacter sp. MF4640
TGTCTTGTCCTGAAATAGATTGACAGTATTCCACTTCAAACCGAGTTAAGCAATTAGCTCGGTTTTAGTTTGCTCATACATCTGATTCGGGGTGTTCATATTTAAACTTAAATGTGGTCTATAGTAATTATAAATCATGATAGATTCCGTAATTAAGTGATCTAACTCCTTCATGGTTTGACATCGTGTAGTTAAAAACTCCTGCTTTAATATTCCATTAATCCGCTCTGCTAATGCATTTTGATATGAGAAACACTGTTTCGCAAGGTATCCATCTGTCATGGAAGGACATATCCCATAATGGCGCAATGCCGATTGATATAGCTCAGAGCAATACTGAGAGCCTCTGTCTGAATGATGAATCATCCTAGTCGCTCGATCCGTCACATGCTGCATCGCCATATGTAGAGCCTGCATAACATTCTCCGCACGCATATCATTCGATAACTTATAACCTTTAATCTGACGGGTATAAGCATCTGTCACCAATGATAAATAATGTACGCCTTCAGCACTCTCAACATAAGTAATATCACTAACAAAGACTTCGTTGGCTTGCACTGCTGAATAATCCTTTAATAAATTTGGATGCTTCTTCATCCAATGCTTGCTATCCGTAGTTTTTGTATAGCGACGCTTGGGGCGAATCAATAAATTATGCTCTTTCAATATTTTAAATAACTGATCCCGTCCACACTTTAAACCACGCTGCAACAATTTGCCTTTAATAAGCCAATACAACTTACGTGTTCCGATACTTGGCATGAGACAACGATATTCCATAACCAACTCAAGTATTTGTTCAGTTGCTTGTGCAGTCATTTGAGCACGTTTTTCTGCTTGATAATAAGCTTGTCGGGTGATTCCCAACCACTGACAATAACGTGAAACGCTTAGTCCTCTTTGGCTTTGCCAATCTTTGAAACGTGCTCGGTATACTTTTTTCCAAGATCAGTCCCACATTCTTTATCAATGTGATAAATCACATCCTGAATAAATTCAGTTTTAAGCTTTTCTGCGGCTAACTGCTTTTCTAATTGGCGGATTCGTTGTTGGGGTGTTAATTGGCGTTTAGAAGAAGGCGGCATATTCGAAGTCCAGTCCTGTTGTCCGTGCTTGCGTAACCATACCAGCACAGTTGATCTTCCTTGAATACCATATTTTGCCTGAGCTTGTTTATAAGTAATTTGCCCTTTTTCTACTTCATGTACAACCATCATTTTAAAGGCAAAGCTATAATCACCTTGTGTACGTTTAACTCTTTGTTCTCGTTCATGTTCCATAAAATAAGCCTCTTAAAGG
>NZ_MVOM01000127.1:0-1274 GCF_002018895.1 Acinetobacter sp. MF4640
TGATATGTGCTGAATTAGCAGGAGACTTTCACTTGGGATATGCTAGGCAGCTAACCGATAAAAGTTCTCTGCTATTTGATTTGGCGTTTTAAAATCCAAACTCTTTTGAATTCTTCGCTGATTATAAAATAACACAATGTATTTTGTAATATCTGCTTTAGCTTCATCTCTGGTTTTATAGTTGCAATGATGCACTAATTCATTCTTGAGTATGCCCCAGAAACTTTCAATCGGTGCATTATCGTAACAGTCCCCACGTTTGCTCATTGAACCTTGAAAATCACATTTTTCCAGTATCTTTCGATATTCATGGCTGCAATATTGGCTGCCTCTGTCCGAATGAACAATTAAGCCTTTCGTTGGTTTTTGATTACGAATCGCCATAGTCAGTGCATTGCAAACAAGTTGTGCGGTCATACGCTCATTTAAGCTATAGCCAACCACTTGTTTCGTGTACAGGTCTTTTACTGCTGCCAAGTATAACCAACCTTCAGCAGTCCAAATGTATGTAATATCGCTTGACCATGCAAGATTGGGCTTAGTCATTGAAAACTGTTACTCTAGTAAATTTGCGTAGATCGCTCGATTATGATCACTCTTCGTAGTTCTTTTGAAACGCTTATGACGCTTACAATACAGCTGGTTGAGCTTTTTTATTTGACGTACAGCATACGTACTGATTTTGATACCTTGCGCTTGTAAATGCTTAGTTAATCGAATATAGCCATAGCTTTGTTTAGTTTCCTCATGAGCTATTTTGACCAAAATTGTCTGTTGATTTCGCTGAACCAATCTTTTATTCATGCCTCGTTTTAGCCAATCATAAAATCGTGACACTGAAACGTGAAGTAATCTAGCCATAAAGCTAATCGGGAATAAATGTCTTTGCTGTTTCATATAGGCGTACCTTACTGACTTTCTTTCGCAAAGTACGCTGCTGCCTTTTTTAGAAATTCACGTTCCATTTCAGCTGTTTTGAGCTGTTGTTTGAGCTTTTTATTTTCTTCGAGTAAGGCATTTAGATCAGGTGAATATTGTTTAGTGCCTGCTAAGGTGCCAGTCTTTGCTTTATTATTCCAATTTGAAAGAGTTTGCATTGAAATGCCAAGTTGTCTGGCTGTTTCCGATACATTGCCTTGATTGGCTTCAATCAATTTTATTGCTTCAACTTTAAATTCTGCGGTGTAAGTCTTCTGTTTCTTGCTCATGGTAAACTCCTGATGAGTGTCTATAGTTTACCAAGTTAAAACCTCCTGTTTTCTCAGCACACATCA
>NZ_MVOM01000128.1:0-1188 GCF_002018895.1 Acinetobacter sp. MF4640
TTCCCACTCAGCGTAGCTTCGAGTTCTACCATCAACACCACCATCTACAACGCGCTTGTTTAGGAACATTAAGTTAGGATCAAAATCATATGCACTAAGTAGTGGCTCTGATGTAGCATCAATACCGTTATTATCGTTAATGCCGAAGTTAATGATGCAATGGGTCGGTTTAGGTGTCATAGTCAAAGCAGCATCAATCCAGTTTTTGGCCCAACGCGTTGTTTGCCCCCCCTTCGAGATATTAAGCACTGTTACATTGATACCTTGTGAGGCAAGTTTTTCTTTGATACGTCGGGATAACCACTGGGAGTCATTATCTGTCTGAAGACCGTTAGGGTACATAGCTTGATACTTAGTGGCCATGTTAGCTATCGGGTAATATTGCGCAGTTTCTCCGATAGTTGCCGCTTTAGGATACCCGCCCCATGAGTCTGCATAAATTAATATGACATCACCATCTTTAAAGAAAGAATCTTTTGATGTCTTCGCAGATTTCTTATAAGCAAATATACCGCTTAATAAAACCGATGTTGGAGTTGATGTTTCACAAGTTACTCTCACCTTAATTGTTTCCGCTGTTGCGAAATCAATGAATACGTGGTGAACCTGACCAACAGCATACACAGCATCATGAATAACTATTGAGCCATTAAAAACTTGTAAGCGTGCTTTGCCACTTGTTTTATACGTTTGACTATCAGCACTTGAAATGTAAGATTCATCACGTACAGCTAATGGTATTTCTATAAAACCATCACTGTTCTGTGCATTAAAACTAATTTCAAATCCATTACCAGCTATACCATCTTGTAATTTATAAGAATCCGATAAATATTGTGTATGAGCATTAGTACCAATATTCAGGGCAACTTTCCGATTTAGGCCAACATCAAAGTAACCTACAAGATCGGCAGTTTTTACAAGGTTAGTGGTTCCTGCGGCCCAACCACCCGTTTTAGCTGTTCCAAGTAAAGTCACAGGAATAGCAATCGCTACCCCATCTGTTGTGATTTGTCCCAAACTTGATGTTTGTCTTAAATACTTGGCTGGGTTGAAATTAAAAATCAGGTTTTCAGATTTCTTGTAGCTATACTTCTGAACACAATTTACGATGTGGTCAGCCAATCCTTTATACCCAAACAAAGTTAAATGCTGACTTTGAAAACTGTCATGCATTGTCTGCACTTG
>NZ_MVOM01000129.1:0-1160 GCF_002018895.1 Acinetobacter sp. MF4640
TTCTTGACTCAAGCATTAATGCAGTACGATCTTCAAAGTTAAGATGATGGTATGACAATTTTATATACTCCATAAACCCTTTAAATTAATTAGGTGGTTTATGTCGCACTTCAAGTTTTACTCTGCCCAGGCATGCCATTTGAATACTGACCATCATAGGAGATTTCAATCAGCATCATCCATGGATGCGAAGCTTTTTGATCCCATGTTAAAAGTGTCCGATTTAAAGTCGCCAGCAACGGTAGACCTTCATTGGTTTCACCTTCCAAGCTAACAAATTCATCGGCATCCGTATGTGAACGGGTAATTTTGTCTAATCTTGAAATTTCACTGCTTTTTAAAATTAAAATATTTTTGAGCAAGTGAATCGGTAGCAATTCTTTTTCGGCATCTTGCTTAGACTGGACAGAAACATTGTCCAATTTGGTAACCGCATCGTACTCGCCCAAATAGTTGTCGAGGAAAATATACACAGCCTGTAAAAACGCATCGTTTTCAGCTGCATTATATTCATCATGTACCACGACCAGATCAATCTCATCGGGATATTCGGCTTGCTGGTTAAAATAAAAAGATAAAGTCTCCTGACTAAACTCATAATCATGCATATTAATCCCGACTTGATGAATATCGCTTTCAGGTTTCAGCGCAGTGAACTTCCACCCTGCAATCTCAGGTGCAGCTGCAATCAGCTCTTCCACAAAAACAATATTTGGAATGATGCCGTCGGGGGTTAGAATTAATTCAGCTGTTTGCGGGGTTAACATGCCCGTCAGAAAAAAGATGCCGCAATGGACTTTTTCCAATTCAGGCGTCAATCGATCAAAGAAATCTCGCTCGATTTCAGTTTTACTGCCTTGATTCACAATGTGGTGAAAATGCTGTTGATGCTGCTGAAACCATTGCCAAAATGCAGTATATACATTTTCATTCGCAGGCGTTTTTTGTTTTTGAGAACCCCATAATTTTTTTAAAAAGCTCATTTTTCTTTTCTCTTTTTTTCTATTGGTTTCAATATTTTTTGTGGTCTAAGTGTTTAGTCCCGGCATTTGATGGATCGGATCAATTTTAAAAAGTTCAGGTTCATCTGTCCACTGTTTGCAGATGAATTCGTAGGGAGTCAGGCCCCTGAGTGTTTTGAGTCTGCGGCCGAAGTTGTA
>NZ_MVOM01000130.1:0-1143 GCF_002018895.1 Acinetobacter sp. MF4640
CATAACGCTCACGACCGGGACTTTTGATCCAAGCCGCTTATGGTGGTTTGCTACCTGCTCCTGCAAGCCGATAGCGAGGGGCCATACCCTCATCTCTTACGCCGCTTGCTGCGGCACACTAAAGTCACCCACCCATAGTTGGTTTGGATGATCAGCATTAAAATTACGTTTCACTAAATCATCTGCCCGTTTTTGGTCATCTCGGTTACGGGTGGTTTGTTTATTCTTACCTCGCCAAACACCTTGTATACCTAGCTTTTGCATCAATCGAGCAACTGTACAACGTGCAATAACATAACCCTCACGTTTTAATTTTTGCCAGACTTTACGTACACCATATCGACCTAAACTTTCCTTCCAAATTCGTTTAATTTGTTCAGCATGATGCTCATCATGTAGATCTCGTTTCGCTCGATGTTCTGGATTGTCAGCGAGATCTAAAGTTCGGTAATAGGTTGAGGCTGCGATCGGTAAAATCCTACAAATCGCATCAACACCATATAAGTCTTTATTGTTATGGATGAAATCCACCATTATTTGTGTGGGCGGTCGAGCTCCGCCTGGGCGAAAAAAGCGGCTGCTTTACGTAGAATTTCATTGGCACGCTTTAATTCTTTAATTTCACGTTCCATTTGCTTCATTTTTTCTTGATCAGATATCTGTTGTACTTTAATAGGATTTTGCTGATCTAAATGCTTTTGATGCCAGGCACGAAGTGTTTCAGGAGTACAACCAATCTTAGGCGCAATTGCTGTGATTGCAGCCCAAGTAGAAGGATAATCTTTTTCGGATTCAATCAATAATTGAACCGCTCTTTCTCTGATTTCAGGGGTATATTTTAATTTTGTCATCGGAATAGTCTCTCAGAATATTGAGTCTCCGACAAACCCGGTACGGTTCAATTTAAATTAAGCTGCTATTAAAAAAGCCCTACATTTCTGTAAGGCTTTCCCCTTGGTCTTTTGCGCCGAAACAAGGAATCGTTGTTTTTATTTACAACAAAATAATTAAATCATTAGGGTCTGTTGACATTTACTGTTCATAATTAACCCTATAAAGGTAGCCATAAAAATATACAGGCTAAAGCAACAGAACTTTGATAATTTCTTTTGAGCTTGTCATATCGAGTAGCTATTCCTCTAA
>NZ_MVOM01000131.1:0-1022 GCF_002018895.1 Acinetobacter sp. MF4640
GAAGCGAAAGACTACGCTGCAATTGACTCTGCACCAGAAGAAAAAGCACGTGGTATTACAATTAATACTTCACACGTAGAATACGATTCTCCAACTCGTCACTACGCACACGTAGACTGCCCGGGCCACGCCGATTATGTTAAAAACATGATTACTGGTGCTGCTCAGATGGACGGCGCGATCCTTGTATGTGCTGCGACTGATGGTCCAATGCCACAGACCCGTGAACACATCCTTCTTTCTCGTCAGGTTGGTGTACCTTACATTCTTGTATTCCTTAACAAGTGTGACCTTGTTGATGATGAAGAACTTCTTGAATTAGTAGAAATGGAAGTTCGTGAACTTCTTTCTACTTATGACTTCCCAGGTGATGACACTCCAGTTATCCGTGGATCAGCTCTTCTTGCACTTAACGGTGACACTGGTCAGTATGGCGAAGAAGCAGTTGTTGCGCTTGTTGACGCACTTGACACTTACATTCCAGAGCCAGTACGTGCAATCGACCAAGCATTCTTAATGCCAATCGAAGACGTATTCTCTATTTCTGGTCGTGGTACAGTAGTAACTGGCCGTGTAGAAACTGGTATTGTGAAAGTAGGCGAATCAGTTGAAATCGTTGGTATCCGTGATACTCAAGTAACTACAGTTACTGGCGTAGAAATGTTCCGTAAACTTCTAGACGAAGGCCGTGCGGGCGAGAACTGTGGTGTTCTTCTACGTGGTACTAAGCGTGAAGACGTACAACGTGGTCAAGTACTTGCTAAACCAGGTGCAATCAAGCCGCACACTAAATTCGATGCAGAAGTATACGTACTTTCTAAAGAAGAAGGTGGTCGTCACACTCCATTCCTTAACGGTTACCGTCCACAGTTCTACTTCCGTACAACTGACGTAACTGGCGCGATCAAATTACAAGATGGCGTTGAAATGGTTATGCCTGGTGACAACGTAGAAATGTCAGTAGAATTAATCCACCCAATCGCAATGGACCCAGGTCTACGTTTTGCGATCCGTGAAGGTGG
>NZ_MVOM01000132.1:0-1002 GCF_002018895.1 Acinetobacter sp. MF4640
TGTTTAGTCCCGGCATTTGATGGATCGGATCAATTTTAAAAAGTTCAGGTTCATCTGTCCACTGTTTGCAGATGAATTCGTAGGGAGTCAGGCCCCTGAGTGTTTTGAGTCTGCGGCCGAAGTTGTATGCAGCAATAAAATCAGCAAGGTGAATGCATAGCTGAGTGTGATCGTCGTAATGGAACCGTTTGACAGTAGCTTCTTTAATCGTTCGGTTCATCCTCTCGACCTGTCCATTGGTCCATGGATGCTTAACCTTGGTAAGACGATGTTCAATGCCACATTCAGTACAAACCCGATCAAAGATGTGCTCAGAGGCGTAGCGATCACAGGTGCGGTTCGTGAACTGGATGCCGTTATCTGTTAGCACCGTATGGATTCTATAGGGCACAGCCTTAACCAGATTGCACATGAACTCCGCGGCTGCCATCTTACTGGCTTTAGTATGCAATTCAGTGAACGCAAACTTGGAAGTGCGATCAATGGCAACGAAGAGATAAAGCTTACCCTGTGCTGTTTGCATCTCAGCGATGTCGATATGAAAGTAACCAATGGGGTAGCTCTTGAAGCGCTTCCTGACAGGGCGATCACCTTGTACCTCAGGCAGTCGTGAAATACCATGCCGCTGTAAGCAGCGGTGTAACGACGAGCGTGTCAGATAAGGAATACTCGGCTGCAATGCATAAAGGCAATCGTCTAGCGGCAACAAAGTGCGTTTTCGAAAAGCAACAATTGCCGCCTCATCTTCAGGCGATAACACGCTTGAGCGAGGATTCTTTGGGCCGGTTGTAAGATCATCTACTGAAGTACGTTTCTTCCATTTTGCGACGGTCTTTTGATTGATGCCGTAACGCTTGGCTAGCGTTCTTAAGCTCTCTTGACTATTTTGTATTGCTCGACGCACTGCCTGTGTCGTTGTGGCGCTGCTGTGTAGAACTTGTCCCATAGTGCTTCCTTCCATTTATCTGAGAATATTGCACCATTAAAATCTGGGACTAAACA
>NZ_MVOM01000133.1:0-975 GCF_002018895.1 Acinetobacter sp. MF4640
ACGCCAATCTCAACTTTTTAAGTCATTGAAATAAAAAGGACATAACCTCATTTTAAATCCGTCTATGAAAATAAAATTACAGTTATGTCCACTGAAGAATTTATCATCATTGTCTATTTAATCATAGAGGAAATTTACCCAACTATAGTCTCTGAACCATTAAGAAAACGTGGTTTTCCACCTGCTTTAACCGATATTGAAATTATCACAATGCAAATTGTTGGTGAGTGTCTCAAAATGGATACGGATAAAAGCATATGGATATTTTTTAAAAACAATTACTTAAGTTGGTTCCCTCATTTAGGTTCATATCCTAACTTTTGTAAGCATTGTGCAAACTTATGGCAAGTTCATCAAAAAATCACAGCCCAATTAACTGCACATTATGGTCAGGATCATATTCATTTTATTGATGGATTTCCTATACCTGTTTGTCGTTATAGTCGAGCAAAAAGACACAAGAATTTCAAAGAACATGCAGGTTTTAGTTATTGTGCTGCACAACAAGAGAAATACTATGGTTTTAAAGGGCATCTTGTAATTAATTTGGAGGGTATGATTACTGGCTATACTTTCGCTCCAGCAAATGTAGATGAGCGTGATGTTGCACCAGAAATCACAGAAAATATTCATGGGTTACTAGGTGCAGATAAAGGTTACTTAAGACCCAGCTTGAAAGAATACTATAAATTTCAGTATGTTGATCTACAAACTCCTTTAAGAAAGAATATGCCGGACTCTAGATCTCAAGAATCAATGAGGTTGCTTATGAGAGCACGAAGGAAAATTGAAACGGTCATTGGTCAATTAACTGATCGCTTTAATATTCAAAAAGTAAGGGCAAGAGATTTATGGCACTTATCGCATCGTTTTATCAGAAAGATTTTGTCACATACGGTCTGCGTCGTTATGAATAAAAAATGTGGTTATTCGCCGATTCAATTTGAAAAGCTTATTTAAAGTTGAGATTGGCGT
>NZ_MVOM01000134.1:0-954 GCF_002018895.1 Acinetobacter sp. MF4640
CTAAGGTTTTTTCAAGGCTATCATTCAATGTATCTAAAAACCAAACTAGCCAATCGGTGATATCAGAATCATTTTTTTGAGTTTGTTCTAATATCTCATAGTAACTTTTACGTTTATTCAATATCGCAGTAGACATAGCATATAAACGAATGCTCTGTTCATCCATTTGAGCTAAAGAAAGGTCTGTAAGTGTACGTGTAATACGTCCATTACCATCATCAAAAGGATGTAGGGTAACAAACCATAAATGGGTAATACCTGCACGTAACAGAGGATCAAGCAATGAATCATTTAGACTTTGATTAAACCAATCTATGAAGGCATTTAAGCGTTCTTCTAAGCCTTGTCTTGGCGGTGCTTCAAAATGCACTTTAGGATAGTCCAATCGACCTGAAACGACCTGCATAGGCTCTGCCCCCCTAAGTTGACCAATGCGTAAACGGTGCATTGTCCAATCTGGGTCATTGAAAAGCCAACGATGCCACTGCATGAGACGATTAACAGTCAATGGTTGCTTAACATCGTTAAGCGCATCTAGCATGATATTGGCTAAACCTTCTGATCGATCTGAGCTTGGATAAGGCTGTTCAAGTGTGACACCTAAGCGTTGAGCTAGAGATGATCGTAGTGAAAAAACATTGATCGTTTCGTTTTCAATCGCAGATGAAGCAACAAGATTGGCAAGCAGAGTATCTAGGGTGAATTGCTCTTTTGCTAAATCATGCTGACTTTGCCCCAGAATAATCCCTATTTTTTGATGTATCTGTCTGGTTTTAGGTAAGATAACTGAATCTAGCCATGTAAAATTTGTCCAGTTTTCTGCTTGCCAAATCCATTTCTGCATTTTCAATCGCTCATCTAAAATTTCAGATGAGTTGAATATAGCACTTATTCGGCTCATAACAAGAGCCGAATATGATAATTAATCAGCTCATTTTTTATAGGACATTTTAA
>NZ_MVOM01000135.1:0-873 GCF_002018895.1 Acinetobacter sp. MF4640
TGATATTGAAAATGATATGGGGGATAGAGAAGTGAAATGGATTTATATTGGGATAAACGAACAATCCAATCACTGGTATAGCCATTCGGTCTACCTCTCTAAAATAATAAATATAGCATGTTGTCCCAATAGTTTCGATGATTGTCCTTAAAGACAATTTTATTGCTTAATTTTTCCTATCATGATTCGAGTATGACTAAATGATTGGATCTGGAACATGAATAAAATTTTAAGTAGCTCTGTTATTGCACTCTCTCTGGCAATGGCTTCAGTCCATTTATATGCGAATGATAAGGTGGTTCAGCGAGATACTTCTAAAGTTACGCATATACAAGAAATTCGCAATGCAACGATTAAAGTAACCTATGCTGATACGACTTTTTTAATTGACCCAATGTTTGCTAAAAAAGGATTCTATGAAGGTTTTCCTGATACTCATCGTAGCTATTTACGGAACCCATTAGTCGATTTGCCTATCAAGCCCGAAACGATTTTAGAAGGTGTAGATGCGGTAATCGTGACCCATACCCATTTAGATCATTGGGATGATGCAGCACAAGCGACTATTCCGAAAAACATGCCGTTGTTTGTACAGAATAAAGAAGACCAGAAAATCATTCAGTCACAAGGCTTCAAAGATGTTCGTGTATTAACTCAAGCGACCTTTGAAGGGATTAAGCTCACTAAAACTGGTGGTCAACACGGTACTGATGCCATGTACCGTATTCCTAAGCTTAAAGCTGGATTAGGTGAAGCAATGGGTGTGGTATTTGAAGCTGCTGGCCATGAAACTGTTTATGTGGCAGGAGATACCATCTGGCGTTCTGAAGTTGATCAAGCGATTCAAACATTTAAACCTGATGTGATTGTCTT
>NZ_MVOM01000136.1:0-863 GCF_002018895.1 Acinetobacter sp. MF4640
AAATTAATTGAAGCCAATCAAGGCAATGTCTCGGAAACAGCTAGACAACTTAGCATTTCAATGCAAACTCTTTCAAATTGGAATACCAAAGCAAAGGCTGGAACTTTAGCAGGTACAAAACAGTATTCACCTGATCTAAACGCTCTACTCGAAGAAAATAAAAAACTCAAACAACAGCTCAAAATAGCTGAAATGGAACGTGAATTTTTAAAAAAGGCAGCAGCGTACTTTGCCAAAGAAAGTCAGTAAGGTACGCCTATATGAAACAAAAAAGATATTCTTTTCCAATTACCTTAATGGCTCGATTACTTCATGTTTCAGTTTCATGTTTTTATGATTGGCTCAAGAGAGGCGTGAGCAAAAGAACGATTCAACGAAATCAACAGACGATATTGGTGAAAATAGCCCATGAGGAGACAAGGCAGAGCTATGGTTATATTCGATTAACCAAATACTTACAAGCTCAGGGTATAAAAATGAGTATGTACGCTGTACGTCAGATAAAAGCGCTGAACCACCTGTATTGTAAGCGACACAAGCGTTTTAAAAGGACTACGAATAGTGACCATAATCGAGCGATCTATGAAAACCTGCTGGAGCAACAATTCTCAATGACTAGACCAAATCAAGCATGGTCAAGTGATATTACGTACATATGGACTGTTGAAGGATGGCTGTATTTAGCAGCGGTAAAAGACCTTTACACAAAGCAAGTGGTTGGCTATAGCTTAAATGAGCGCATGACAACACAGCTTGTTTGTAATGCGCTAAATATGGCTATTCACAATCAAAAACCAACCAAAGAACTGATTGTGCATTCAGACAGAGGAAGTCAATATTGCAGCCATGAATATCGAAATATA
>NZ_MVOM01000137.1:0-862 GCF_002018895.1 Acinetobacter sp. MF4640
TAGGGTGTGTTGACACTTTTAGCTTAAAAAAATAGCGAAGTAGTAAAATCAAATCGCCAAACCCAATTTTACTATTCGCTATGCCTCGTACCATGCTGACAGATCAACACTGGCAAAAGTTGAAAGTTATTCTGCGTAATTTATCCATTCACCACAACTCAAATTTACGCAATTTTATTGAAGCTATCCTCTATAGAATTAGAACAGGCTGTCCGTGGCGAGATATTCCTTGTTGTTTTGGTCATTCAAACTCTATTTTCAAACGTTTTAATCGTTGGTCAAGCAGCGGTAAGTTACTTAGATTATTCAAATTATTAGCCTCATGCCCCGATATGGAGTGGATTTTTATTGATGGCTCTCATGTACGTGCTCATCAACATTCTGCCGGCATAGCGAATCAATTTATTTCTAAAAGTGTAGGAGGAAACTCCTCAAAAATACATTTGATTGTTGATGCACATGGCAATCCTATTGATTTCATGATTACCGATGGAACCACACATGATGTTAAAGTTGCACCTGATTTAATATCAACATTAGATTTAAAAGAGACAAAAGTGGTATGTGCAGATAAAGGCTATGATTCAGAACCACTGCGTGAACAGATCAGGAAAACAGGGACTAAAGCGAATATACCAAAGAAAACAAATAGCCAATCGAACAATGACCATATGGACTGGTATTTATATAAAATCAGGCATTTAGTTGAAAATATGTTTTGTAGATTAAAGCAATTTAGAGGAATAGCTACTCGATATGACAAGCTCAAAAGAAATTATCAAAGTTCTGTTGCTTTAGCCTGTATATTTTTATGGCTACCTTTATAGGGTTAATTATGAACAGTAAATGTCAACAGACCCTA
>NZ_MVOM01000138.1:0-859 GCF_002018895.1 Acinetobacter sp. MF4640
ATTTTACCGATCGCAGCTTCAACCTATTACCGGACTCTAGATCTCGTTGATAACCCAGAACATCGAGCGAAACGTGCTCTGCATGATTTACATCATGCAGAGCAAATCAAACGTATTTGGAAAGAAAGTTCAGGTCGATATGGTGTACGTAAAGTCTGGCAAAAACTGAAACGTGAAGGCTATATTATTGCGCGCTGTACTGTTGCTCGATTAATGCAAAAGCTAGGTATACAAGGTGTTTGGCGTGGTAAGAACAAACAAACCACCCGTAGCCGAGATGACCAAAAACGAGCAGATGATTTAGTGAAACGTAATTTTACTGCTGATCATCCTGACCAACTGTGGGTGAGTGACTTTACCTATATTCAAACAAATTCAGGCTGGGTTTATACTGCATTTATTATTGATGTGTTCTCACGAGCAATTGTTGGATGGAAAGTATCGACACGGATGAATACAGATATGGTGCTCGATGCATTGGAGCAAGCATTGCATGATCGAGGCATGCCAAAGAATGTGATTCATCATTCCGACAGAGGTGTGCAATATCTTTCCATTCGCTATACCAATCGTTTAGAAGCAGCAAATTTACGAGCATCAGTCGGTACGACTGGTGATTCATACGATAATGCTTTGGCTGAAACGGTGAATGGCTTATACAAAACAGAGGTGATTGAATATCTAAAAGCAGATTGGCAAGGTTTAGCAGATGTACAACTTGCGACACTAAATTGGGTAGATTGGTTCAATAAAGAGCGTGTACATAGTGCACTAGGTTATGTATCACCTTTTGATTTTGAAGCAATGTACTATGATAAGATTAACCCGTTAGGTCAGGTGGCCTAACTTAAATAAAAAA
>NZ_MVOM01000139.1:0-843 GCF_002018895.1 Acinetobacter sp. MF4640
TAGATCTCCTGCGAAAGTCATTATTGCAAGTTTATCCGGTTTACGAGTGCAGCAATTAAGTTAATGCGTAAGCCGAATCTTTTCCGTCTATTTCGATAGCGTTCACTTAATATTCTAAATGTTTTCAATTGACTATTAATGTGTTCGATCACAACTCGTATTTTTCCAACCATTTTATTGTACTTTTTCTCAACATCAAATAAAGGTAAATTCTTCTTTTTCTTTATTGGCATCAATAATTTAAAGCCATCTTGCTCTAATCCGTAGTACCCTAGATCAGTCATAACATATTCACAATGTTTGAATTTCTTAACCGTTTTTCTTGCCAATTTAATGTCATGCTGACTGCCATTCGATATATCTAGCCCTATGATTTGTTTGCTGTTCGGATGATAGATCACTTGTACTTTTAGCGTATATTTCTTCTTTTTACCACTGTAGAATTTACTCTGATTTTTTTTTCGGACGTTCTATTGAACATTCTGTCGCATCAATAATTACCCAGTTAAAGTGTTCGTCTGCCGTGGTAATGCTTCGTTTTGGCAGAGTAAAACGTCTTGATTTCATCAATGCATCTTCAACCTTTTTAATGATTCGATTCACATTACTTTCAGCGATATGGTAATTTGCCGCTAATTCCAGTTGAGTGCTGTAGTTCCGTAAGTAATTGAGAGTTAATAACAACTGATCCTCTATATCTAAAGTATGAGGACGACCTGATTTCTTTTTGAGTGATTCTGCTTTTTCTAAAACCTCTACCATTTCAGTAAAAACATGTCGAGGTACGCCAACCAAGCGTTTGAATTCAGAATCTGAAAAACGATTTAATTTCTGATATCTCAT
>NZ_MVOM01000140.1:0-837 GCF_002018895.1 Acinetobacter sp. MF4640
TACTCCGATACGGCTATTCAATGCTGTTTAATGATCAAATCTTTATTTAGACTCTCTTTACGCATGGTCACAGGTTTTGTTCAAAGTCTGATTAAACTTTGTGGATTAAATTGGACCGCACCAGATTACAGTACGCTTTGTCGAAGACAAAAACATATTGATATTGCGATTAGCTATCAAAAAAGTAGTGATGGGCTACATCTACTCGTCGACTCAACTGGCTTAAAGTTTCTAGGTGAAGGTGAGTGGAAACGTAAGAAACATGGACCTGAATATCGTCGCCAATGGCGTAAGCTTCATATTGGCATCGATGCTGAAACCTTGCAAATACGTGCAGTACAGCTTACTACAAATAATGTGAGCGATTCGCAAGTACTCGGTGATTTACTTGCTCAAATTCCCTTAGATGAACGAATTGATTCGGTCTATACCGATGGTGCTTATGACACGAAGCACTGCAGACAAGTCATTCTAGATCGAGATGCACATGCGCTCATTCCGCCAAGAAAAAATGCAAAACCATGGAAAGATCAGAAATTGAGATCTTTAGAGCGGAATGAGTTACTGAAAACAGTTAAACGTTTAGGAAGAACGCTTTGGAAAAAATGGTCTGGTTATCATCGTCGAAGTTTAGTTGAAACCAAGATGCATTGCATCAAACTATTAGGTGATAAATTAACAGCAAGGAGTTTTTCTAGTCAGGTGAATGAGATTCATGCACGCATAGCCGTATTGAACAAATTTACAGAATTAGGTCGTCCTCATACCCAAGTTGTCACTTGAATTCTGTTCAAATGAGCAGAGTGTTATCTTTTAAATCTTTGTGCAACAAAGCCG
>NZ_MVOM01000141.1:0-819 GCF_002018895.1 Acinetobacter sp. MF4640
GGCACTGTTGCAAATAGAGATTTGAGTCGATGATGTTCCCTTTAAAAAGTACTTAGAGACCGAAAACCCTGTTGATTAGACACACTTCACCCTGAGGCTGACCATAATAAAATGACGATGCTTGTCCTTTACGTAGTGCACGCATGACTTCAATACCTTTAATTGTGGCATAAGCCGTCTTCATAGATTTGAATCCTAATGTGGCCCTGATGATCCGCTTTAGCTTGCCATGATCACATTCAATCACGTTATTTTTATACTTAATCTGCCTGTGCTCAAGGTCTGGTGGACATTTACCTTCCCGTTTTAACCGTGATAAAGCACGTCCATATGTGGGTGCTTTATCCGTGTTGATCACTTGTGGAATTTGCCACTTCTTCACATTATTTAAAATTTTTCCAAGAAAACAATATGCTGATTTGGTATTACGTCTAGAAGAAAGATAAAAATCAATGGTATCGCCACGTTGATCGACTGCACGATACAGATAAGACCATCGTCCATTCACTTTTACATAGGTTTCATCAATATGCCACGAGCTCAGATCTGTAGGATTACGCCAATACCAGCGTAAACGTTTTTCTATTTCAGGAGCATAACGTTGAACCCAACGGTAAATAGTCGTGTGATCAACATTCACACCCCGTTCGGCCAGCATTTCCTGCAGTTCACGATAGCTAATGCCATATTTACAATACCAGCGCACAGCCCAAAGAATGATTTCGCCCTGAAAATGCCGACCATGGAAAGGATTCATATGCTGCACCTTTAGCTAAAACAGTCTTCAGCTTACCATTCGTGGTTATTTGCAACAGTGCC
>NZ_MVOM01000142.1:0-766 GCF_002018895.1 Acinetobacter sp. MF4640
TCTGAACCACGATATATGGCGAGTAGCGCTCGGACTTATCAAAGCGACTGGTTTGGATATAGACCCCAATCATTTTGCAGATTGAGCCATCTTCCCGCATTCGCTTTACGGCTCGAGCAACATAAAGCCGGACAGATGCTTTGATGTCATCCATTTCATAGACTGGGTTCCCATATGAACGACTGCTGATGATTTGCTTCTTCGCTACCGCATCATCACTCAGGTCAATACAAGAAAGGCCTTGTAGCTCAAGCACCGTCTTTTCCATCACGATACTGAACTGCTTTTTGATTTCTTTAGGATTGGCATTGATCAGATCTAGAACAGATTGAATACCCATGGCATTGAGCTTCTTGCAGTTCTGCCTGCCAACGCCCCAAACTTCGGATACATTCACTTGTGCGAGTAGCATCTCTGTAGAGCACGGGTCCATATGGGCCAGATTACAGACCCCATTGAAGAACTTGTTCTTTTTGGCGAGATGATTGGCAATCTTGGCTTCAGTTTTTGAGCGGCCGATTCCAATGCAGCAGGGTAGTCCTAACCAACGCCAAGCTTTAACTCTCATATCTTGCGCATAATCGGTCAGGTCAAATAGATGCTCATAAGCTGTGAGCTTTAGGAAACATTCATCAATGGAATAGACCTTGTATCTTGGAGGTTGTAGTGATTAGCTTCCACTATATGCAAATTGTAGAGTTTGTAATAGACCTAAGACTTTTAGTCTGTGCAAGAGATAAAACCTACAATTTGCCCTAACCACTTG
>NZ_MVOM01000143.1:0-749 GCF_002018895.1 Acinetobacter sp. MF4640
GGTAAATATTTCAGAGCTTCAGTTAAAGCCTTGCGCACTGATTCTGCCTTTGCATCAGGTAATGTTGCCAAGATACAGAGCCGTGTATTTCGTTCAATAAGTGTTGCTATCGAACTTTTATTGTCTTTACCTTTAATTAAATCAGCTTCCCAATGACCCGGTATTTTTCTTTCTTGAACTTCGGCTGGGCGCTCATGAATAGTTTTAATATCCTGTAATATAGAATCTTTTTTAGGTTCACCGTTAGCTTTTCGCTTTTTATTTTCATGACGTAGACAGGATAATAAGTCTTTTTTCAACTCACCCTTGGGTAATGCTCGTATCGTTGAATAAATCGTTGTATGGCTTACATTCATTGTTTGATCCAAATCAGGAAATGTCTTTAAACGCTTTGCTATTTGCTGAGGAGACCATAAACAACGGATCGCTTCAACAATAAATTTCCAGAGGATTGAATCGATTTTGAGTTTTCTGTGACCACGTCTACGTCTAGCAAAAGTGTTATCAGAAGCATATCGAGCTTGATAAACGTCATTGATGCTATTTCTTTTAAGCTCACGATAGATCGTACTAGGATGTCTTTTAATAAGTTCAGCAAATTTTCTGGCTGAAAAGCCTTCTTTTCTTGACTCAAGCATTAATGCAGTACGATCTTCAAAGTTAAGATGATGGTATGACAATTTTATATACTCCATAAACCCTTTAAATTAATTAGGTGGTTTATGTCGCACTTCAAGTTTTACTCTGCC
>NZ_MVOM01000144.1:0-749 GCF_002018895.1 Acinetobacter sp. MF4640
TCTTTGCATTGATGGTTTTGTTTCCCATCTACTTTGATGCCATTTCTCTTTATATTGTTACTTAGACAGGTAGGACATTTGATTTGTAGCGTTATTTTCATACCTCTATTTTATCAAAAGCCATATTATTTTTTTCAGCATACTTTTTGAAACACCACCAAATAAATCTCAGATAAACTAATAATATAACTAATCAAGAAACTGAGTATCAGATTGAAATTAGAAACTGTTGTATTTCACATATTTTATGTTTTGACGTAAATATTACTGGTTCATATACTGATAAAAAATAATTTTAAGATCAATTGGTTATATGGTGATGTACTATATAACAGTAATTACATACTTAAGGGATCGATAGCAGAAATTTTGTGTTTATCTAGCCTAGGTGTAACTTTATCTGAAGAAATGAAAAATGCTATTTTAGGTTGTTATCCATATTCTGAAAAAGTAGCAGGTAGAACAATCGAGTTAATTGTAGAAAATTGGGAAGATCATAAGTTTAATGGGTTTGATCTTAAACTTATAATATCAATACCCAGAGCAAGATTAACCTAGTAAGCACATTAATTAGAAGAAACACAAACCTAGGCCTATTATATGAAAGTTCTGTGCAAAAGGGGGCAGAGTAAAACTTGAAGTGCGACATAAACCACCTAATTAATTTAAAGGGTTTATGGAGTATATAAAATTGTCATACCATCATCTTAACTTTGAAGATCGTACTGCATTAATGCTTGAGTCAAGAA
>NZ_MVOM01000145.1:0-703 GCF_002018895.1 Acinetobacter sp. MF4640
AATAGACCTTGTATCTTGGAGGTTGTAGTGATTAGCTTCCACTATATGCAAATTGTAGAGTTTGTAATAGACCTAAGACTTTTAGTCTGTGCAAGAGATAAAACCTACAATTTGCCCTAACCACTTGCACAACTCTGGACGGTAACTAAGCACTTTGATGCTGCATTCACAAGAAAAGACGGTGGTTATGCTAAAACAATAATGGAATAATTAAAGCAGGTAAAGATTATGTTTTATCTTGGTATTGATGTTGCTAAAGCTAAAATTGATTGCTGTTTAATTTTAGAAAATTCTGCAAATAAAAAGAAAACCAAAACTTTTTCAAATACACCAAAAGGTTTTGAGCAACTTCAAATCTGGCTAAACCAGCATGCTGCAACTTCTACTCAGACCATTATCTTAATGGAAGCAACATCTATTTATCATGAACTCTTGGCTAAATATTTATTTGATGAGGGCTATCAAGTCTCTGTAACCAATCCTGCCAGAGCTCGATATTTTGCTCAGAGTATGTCTAAGCTGAATAAAACAGACAAGGTAGATAGTGAGGTTCTAGCTCGATTTGCGATGACTGCCAATCTACATTTTTGGCAACCTTTACCCAAACATATTCAATTGCTGAATGCTTTACTGGATAGAAGAGCTGTTCTCTGTGAAGATTTACAACGTGAAAAGAATCGTTTGGAAAAAGCAGAGTCTACCT
>NZ_MVOM01000146.1:0-702 GCF_002018895.1 Acinetobacter sp. MF4640
TACCGACTGATGCTCGTAAATTTGCAGCTTCTAAACGATTGGTATAGCGAATAGAAAGATATTGAACACCTCTATCGGAATGATGAATCACATTCTTTGGCATGCCTCGATCGTGCAATGCTTGCTCCAATGCATCGAGCACCATATCTGTATTCATCCGTGTCGATACTTTCCATCCAACAATTGCTCGTGAGAACACATCAATAACAAATGCGGTATATACCCAGCCTGAATGAGTTTGAATATAGGTAAAGTCACCCACCCATAGTTGGTTTGGATGATCAGCATTAAAATTACGTTTCACTAAATCATCTGCCCGTTTTTGGTCATCTCGGCTACGGGTGGTTTGTTTATTCTTACCTCGCCAAACACCTTGTATACCTAGCTTTTTCATTAATCGAGCAACTGTACAACGTGCAATAACATAACCCTCACGTTTTAATTTTTGCCAGACTTTACGTACACCATATCGACCTGAACTTTCCTTCCAAATTCGTTTAATTTGTTCAGCATGATGCTCATCATGTAGATCTCGTTTCGCTCGATGTTCTGGATTGTCAGCGAGATCTAAAGTTCGGTAATAGGTTGAAGCTGCGATCGGTAAAATCCTACAAATCGCATCAACACCATATCGATCTTTATTGTTATGGATAAAATCCACCATTATTTGTATGGGCGGTCGAGCTCCGCCTGGGCGAAAAA
>NZ_MVOM01000147.1:0-689 GCF_002018895.1 Acinetobacter sp. MF4640
TGCTTAAGGTCAAGACCACAGGGCCTGCAGTCGGTGCATGATCCAGACTGGCACCGATCGTCGCGGTTCCTGTGCCTTCATCCACGCTCACGTTATTCAGGGTCACCGTGGTCGGGTTGATGGTGTCATTCACGACCACACTGACATCCGCTGGGCTGACTAAGTTTTCATAGTTGCCGCCCACTGCGCTATTCACATCAAACACTAAGGTTTCGCCGTCAAGGTAGACGTCTTCACCGTTCGGATTGGCAAAGGTCACTGAGCCTGTGGTCGCGCCCACCGCAATGGTGATGATCTGGCCATTGTCTAGGGTGATGACTAAATCGGTATCTTCTGGGGCATTGTCCACCGTCGCGGTGATGGTGATGTCCGCACCTTCGTTGACTGCCGCTGCCGTTAAGGTCAGGGTGGTTGTTTCTACTGGTGCAATGTTAATGATTTGGTTAGCAGTCGAGCTGCCACCTTGGCCATCGCTGATGCTGTAGTTGAAGGTCTCTTGACCGCTAAAGCCTGTGTTCGGGGTGAAGGTAATGGTGCCTTGGGCATCAATGTTCACGATACCGTTCGGGGTGTTGATTTGTTGTGCGGTGCCCGGGGTCAAGGTCACGCCATTGATCGCGGTGATGGTCAATGGGTTGCCATCTGCATCGGTATCATTTGCCAATGGGTTTAAGGTCACTGGCGTGTTG
>NZ_MVOM01000148.1:0-638 GCF_002018895.1 Acinetobacter sp. MF4640
GATTCATGCACGCATAGCCGTATTGAACAAATTTACAGAATTAGGTCGTCCTCATACCCAAGTTGTCACTTGAATTCTGTTCAAATGAGCAGAGTGTTATCTTTTAAATCTTTGTGCAACAAAGCCGTTTCGACTCTACTGGGCTTTGTTGCATAAATATGTAAGCATCTGATTTAAATAAATTTAATTTTGGATCAAAAAATAATCAAAACTTTTAAAATCATATAGTTATGAAATCTTTGTGCAACAAAGCCAATCTGAACTAAAGAAAAATAACTTTGGTGGTTCTTATTATACGGGAGGGAATGTATTAAATGTAGATGCATTAAACTTTAACGATATGAATACCCAAATTGTTGTACCTATAGAAAAAAATCAAAAAGGTGTACTCAATAACACGGTTCAAACAGCAGGTTACATTTCAGGTAAATTCCATATTTTAGATCCATTAGGCTTTGTTGCACAAACCTATCTGTAAAGGGTTTTTCAGCGATATAATTTTCAAATGAAGAAGCCTACACACAAAATCTACCGCACAACCAATTGGCCCGCATATAACCGAGCACTCATGAGTCGCGGAAATATTGCCATTTGGTTTGATCCTGCTACGCAATGGTATGCGCTATCAAAAGGCAAAC
>NZ_MVOM01000149.1:0-638 GCF_002018895.1 Acinetobacter sp. MF4640
CAATAAAAAGCGTGTACACAGTGCACTGGGTTATGTATCGCCTTTTGAGTTTGAAGCAATGTACTATGATAAGATTAACCCGTTAGGTCAGGTGGCCTAACTTAAATAAAAAAGTCTCCGACAAACCTGGTACGGTTCATTTATTAGAAGATGATGTTTTAAAGTTTAATGAACTGAGGAAGAAAATTCCAAATGTCACTCAAAAAATGCTCACTAGACAATTACGTGAACTTGAAGAGGATCAACTGATTCTACGAAAGGTTTATGCCGTTGTTCCTCCTAAAGTAGAATACCGATTATCAACACTAGGCACTTCTTTAGCACCTATTTTGGTTGCATTAAAACAATGGGGGGATAAAAATATTGGTTTATTTGGAAAACCCATTATGCCTTTAGAATCAGAATAAAACTTAAACCTGTTTTACGTCACTTACAACTCTGATATTTTCTAGAAATACTGTGCTTTCACTGCTTACACACCATTCTGAACCGTACCAGGTTTGTCGGAGACTTTTTTATTTAAGTTAGGCCACCTGACCTAACGGGTTAATCTTATCATAGTACATTGCTTCAAAATCAAAAGGTGATACATAACCTAGTGCACTATGTACACGCTCTTTATTGAACCAATCTACCCA
>NZ_MVOM01000150.1:0-624 GCF_002018895.1 Acinetobacter sp. MF4640
AATACAATGGTGCAATGAGTTATTCAGAACATTTTAGACGTAAAATTTTAGCTAAGCTTGAGGAAGGTTATTCTATTCGAGCGGTAGCTGCACAATTTGAAATTAATAAAAATACCATTGTTGAATGGAAGAAACGTATAGAGATTAAAAAAACTCGTGTACGTAAACCTTCTAAAATTAACGATGATGCTTTACGTGAAGATGTTGAAAAGTATCCTGATGCTTATCAATATGAACGCGCTGCACGTTTTAATTGTGGTGTTTCATCTATTGGTGCTGCATTAAAGCGCTTAAATATTACAGTTAAAAAAAGACGTTAAGCCATCCTAGAGCAGATACGAAGCTTAGGGATAAATTTATTCAGCAAGTGAATGAATTAGAAAAAAACCACCCGATTATTTATCTGGATGAAAGTGGTTTTAAGTCACATGATTACAGACCTCATGGCTACTCACGAAAAGGAGTACCCTGTCTAGGGCAATATAATTGGCAATTAAAGAATCAGACCAATGCCATTGGAGCAATCCATAAAGGGTATTTATTTTCAGTCGGTTTATTTGACTGCAAAATCAATTCAGATGTTTTTCATTTTTGGATTGAGCAATTCCTCATACCAGCATTACC
>NZ_MVOM01000151.1:0-621 GCF_002018895.1 Acinetobacter sp. MF4640
AAGTTTTTTTAACACGAATGCAGAAGTTGATGTCTTGTTCAATTAACCATGTAAACCACTGCTCACCGATAAACTCTCTGTCTGCGAACACATTCACAATACGGTCTTTACCAAAAATGGAGATAAAGCGTTGAATCAAAGCAATACGCTCTTTTGTATCTGAATTTCCACGTTTATTAAGTAATGTCCAAACGATAGGTATCGCTATTCCACGATAAACGATCGCGAGCATCAGGATATTAATATTTCGTTTTCCCCATTTCCAATTGGTTCTATCTAAAGTCAGTTGCACTTGGTCGAATGAAAACATATTGAAAATCAACTGAGAAATTTGACGATAATCAAAATACTGACCTGCAAAGAAGCGCTGCATACGTCGATAAAATGATTGTGGTAAGCACTTGATGGGCAAGGCTTTAGATGCAGAAGAAAGATTACATGTTTGCTTTAAAATGATCACAAGCATGATGAGCGCAAAGCACTTTAAATGTGACTTGTTCCATTTTAGAGATTTGTTTAAGATAAGATATAACTCATTGAGATGTGTCATAGTATTCGTCGTTAGAAAACAATTATTGTGACATTATTTCAATGAGTTATCTATTTTTGTCGTGTACAGAG
>NZ_MVOM01000152.1:0-618 GCF_002018895.1 Acinetobacter sp. MF4640
ATTGTTAAATGCTGAATACAGAAAACAGAAACATTGACTTATTGATAAGCTGGGGACTTAGCTTAGTTGGTAGAGCGCCTGCTTTGCACGCAGGAGGTCAGGAGTTCGACTCTCCTAGTCTCCACCATATATTGTTCATCAATATATAAGCTAAGTAGTTAGATTATAGAATTTAGTAAGAAGTAGACATTAGTTTGAAGCTTATTAACTTCTGTGATTTATCACAGTTTCCTGACCTGACGAAGGCTGGAAAAATCATTAACAGAATATATTTGAGTTGAAATAATTTGTTCATACTCGTTTTTAAGATCGACATTAACAGTGATTTATTACTGTTCGATGAAGATTAAAGAAATGAGTTACTAGCGAAATTAACTGAATCAAGCGTTTTGGTATGTGAATTGAATTGAAGCTGTACGGTGTTTAAGTACACAGAGCAACAAACTGTATGATCGAGCAATCGATCTGTCCTAGTACTACTTGTAGGTGCTACGACTGTTTGGGGTTGTATAGTCAAGTAATTAAGTGCATGTGGTGGATGCCTTGGCAGTCAGAGGCGATGAAAGACGTAATAGCCTGCGATAAGCTCCGGGGAGGCGGCAAATATCCTGTGATCCG
>NZ_MVOM01000153.1:0-605 GCF_002018895.1 Acinetobacter sp. MF4640
TCAGTTCAAACTTATCCTCACTATCAAAAACATAAACCATGTTCTTGCCTTCATATTCAGCTGGAGTAGGTGGTACAAAACGTTTCGGGATAAGAAGCTGTGCGAGTTGTTCATCATTTAATTTAAATAAGTGCATGTTTTTATCCTATTCTTGGTAAGTCTGACCATTTGGTTAAATACGATGGTGATCTAAGGTTTTGATTCATGTGCCATGAGGCTTCTTGATTGTTGGCAATTCCCAATGTGACGAGATTCTTCCCAAACCGTACACTGATGGCTTCGATGGCATCTGAAAGTTTTTCGCGTTCATGCCTATGTGAATAGTCCGTGAATAGATCGGGTACAAATTTGGATTTATCCGTAATTTCGAGCAGCACGATTCCCGCCTTTTTGTACTTAAAACCCTTCTTAAATATCTGATCGATACCCTTCATTGCTGCCTTGGTGATGAGTAATAAGTCGTCTGTATGCTCATGCATCTGAACCACGATATATGGCGAGTAGCGCTCGGACTTATCAAAGCGACTGGTTTGGATATAGACCCCAATCATTTTGCAGATTGAGCCATCTTCCCGCATTCGCTTTACGGCTCGAGCAACATAAAG
>NZ_MVOM01000154.1:0-578 GCF_002018895.1 Acinetobacter sp. MF4640
GGTGGTGTTTCAAAAAGTATGCTGGCGTTAAACAAATCCGTTATTAAGGTAAAAGAAAGTCAAATCAAAGGCTTTAAAATGATTTTCGAGCTTTTTAGAAAAGTTGCAACTTCTCCTAAATCCACGCCTGATTCGATGACGAATTCTACAGTTGTTACCTTCAATACCGACGGTAAAAAACTTACCGATCACTTGCTTGCAACATTGAAATGCTGTAATAAAACTATCCCAATGATCACTCGCAATTCGAGCATATTGAACCCCAAGCTTTTTAAGTCTAGCTTTAAGACGTTGAACCGTTGCTAAATCCCGCTTACCCCAAACATAAGCAACAATTTCTCCAGATTCTCGATGGTAGGCATAAATAAGCCATTGTTTATTTTTCTTATTCCCTACAGAAGTCCAAAGTTCATCGACTTCAAGACATTCGTAGTGGCTTTGTTTAGGCTGAATCTGATAGATCGATTCACTTAAGGTTCGTAATACCTTGCCAATGCTGATACGCTCGACTTCAGCAATATCTCTTACACCGCTTCCTCTGATCATTAAATGTAATATCTTGCCGGTAATACCTGAGT
>NZ_MVOM01000155.1:0-568 GCF_002018895.1 Acinetobacter sp. MF4640
AAGCCTACACACAAAATCTACCGCACAACCAATTGGCCCGCATATAACCGAGCACTCATGAGTCGCGGAAATATTGCCATTTGGTTTGATCCTGCTACGCAATGGTATGCGCCATCAAAAGGCAAACAAGGGCGAAATCAAACCTACTCCGACGCAGCCATCCAATGCTGCTTAATGATTAAATCCTTATTCCGTCTGTCTTTACGTATGGTCACTGGCTTTGTGCAAAGTCTGATTAAACTTTGCGGATTAAATTGGATAGCTCCAGATTACACCACGCTTTGTAGAAGACAAAAGCATATTGATATTGTAATCAGCTACCAAAAAAGTAGCGATGGGCTGCATCTACTCATGGACTCTACAGGCATGAAGTTTCTAGGTGAGGGCGAATGGAAACGCAAGAAACATGGACCTGAATATCGTCGCCAATGGCGTAAACTTCATATTGGTATAGATGCTAAAACCCTACAAATACGAGCAGTTTAGCTTACAACCAATAATGTCAGTGATTCACAGGTGCTTGGTGATTTACTTAATCAGATTCCACAAGATGAGCGGATTGACTCTG
>NZ_MVOM01000156.1:0-566 GCF_002018895.1 Acinetobacter sp. MF4640
TAGGTGAAGCAATGGGTGTGGTATTTGAAGCTGCTGGCCATGAAACTGTTTATGTGGCAGGAGATACCATCTGGCGTTCTGAAGTTGATCAAGCGATTCAAACATTTAAACCTGATGTGATTGTCTTAAATACAGGTAACGCCTTGGTTGATGGCTTTAAAGAATCCATTATTATGGGCAAAGAAGATACTTATCGTGCAACTCAGAAAGCACCAAATGCTAAAGTGGTTGCTGTTCACATGGATGCAATTAACCACATGTCAGTAACACGTGCTGAGCTTGCAGAGTACGTAAAAGACAAAGGGATTCAAGATAAGGTTTTAATTCCTATTGATGGTGAAACGCTTTCTTTCTAAAGAAACTTAAAGAAGTGGAATACTTCCACTTCTTTAAAATCCTAAGCAGAACAAAACAAATATTAGTTAAGTAAAGGAATAGATATGTCAAAATCAGCTTTATTAGTTATCGACTTACAAAATGAATATCTACCTACAGGTAAATTACCATTGGTAAATATTGAACAAGCTGCTGCTAATGCAGTGAAAGTAATTGCGAAAGCCCGTCAA
>NZ_MVOM01000157.1:0-556 GCF_002018895.1 Acinetobacter sp. MF4640
AAATCTTAGTCTTTAGCTAACATAATCTTCAGTTGATATTACTTGAGCATATGCAAATTCAAAAGCGGCCATTAATGTTGCATGGACATGACCAGCAGGTACTTTAACGCCATTAAATTCCAAGTCTAGTGTTGCACAAGCATCATGTATCACTTTTACCTTATAACCAAAATCAGAAGCAGCACGAACAGCAGCATCAACACACATATGCGTCATAGCACCAATCACGACTAACTCAGTCACTTGATTGCTATCTAAAATTTCTTTGAGATTCGTATTTAAGAACGCATTGATGTGATTTTTAATGATTACAGCTTCATCTTCTTGAGGCTTAACTGTGTCCTGAAATTCAATACTATTTGAGCTAGGTTCAAATATAGGAGATTCAGCATCAGCAATATGTTGCACATGAATCACTTGAGTACCCAGTTGACGGGCTTTCGCAATTACTTTCACTGCATTAGCAGCAGCTTGTTCAATATTTACCAATGGTAATTTACCTGTAGGTAGATATTCATTTTGTAAGTCGATAACTAATAAAGCTGATTTTGACATA
>NZ_MVOM01000158.1:0-553 GCF_002018895.1 Acinetobacter sp. MF4640
AAGAGATACCGTCTGAAACGTCAAGCAAATTATCGAAAATTCATGCTCAATAATCTGCTTGATAAGGCTGTTGGTGTTTGAGTACACCATAACAAAGATGAACCAACTTTCTCATTGCAGCTCCAATCGCCATCATTTTGGTTTTACCATTAGCTAATAATCTTTCATTCATCCCTTTAATATGAGGATTATGCCGAGTTGCGACAATGGCTGCCATATATAAACCGGCACGTATTTTGGAAGAGCCCGCTTTGGATAAATGGCTTCTGCCATGAATGGAGCTACCTGACTGCTTTTGAGTGGGCACCAATCCAACAAAGGCAGCCGCTTGACTAGCTCTTTCAAAAGTATGACTGCGCAAGAAACTGAGCATTAATAAACTAGTTCGATTTGCAATGGCTGGAATACTGCTGAGCAGTTCTTTATCATTTTTTAAATCAGGATTCTGATCAATGTGATCATCAATTTGTTGGTCGATACCCTGAATATGTTTGTTTAACTGTTCAATACTCTTGTGGAGAGACTGAAGTACAGGTTCCATCGTGAAGGTAGA
>NZ_MVOM01000159.1:0-536 GCF_002018895.1 Acinetobacter sp. MF4640
AATTTTAAGGCAAATAATTCGAAATGTGACACTTAAAGGTATGATAATCATGTGCTCGAATTACCTATTTCCAAGTAAAAGAAATTTGATGCTTTTGGGTGTCGATACTAGCCAGTTCGATCTTGAGCTTAAGGATCATGTCTTTCCTTCTTATCACGCTCCAATCATCGTGAATGGCTCAGAACATTTGGAACTTGATATCGCAAAGTTTGGATTACTTCCAAGTTGGGCGAAAGAATTGAAATTTAGCAGCCACACTTATAATGCACGTACCGAGTCTGTAGCTGATAAGCCCAGCTTTCGACACGCATGGAAATACAGCAAGTTCTGCCTAGTCCCTGTGCAAGAGTTCTACGAACCCAAATACATCAATGGCAAGCCATACTGGTACACCATCAAGCGTAAAGATGATCAGCCTTTCACGGTTGCAGGGATCTATGATGATGCGGTGATTGATGGCAATAAGGTACGTTCCTTTTCAATGTTGACCATCAATTCGGATCATCACCCCTTCATGAAGCAATTCCATGCACCGA